>NZ_MNQN01000056.1:0-17871 GCF_001915455.1 Bacteroides sp. 43_46
AATTTCTGATTCTCCACTTTGAATACGGTTTGTGTTTCCACACGGCCGTCGTTGGTTTCGGTATTATAGGCAAAGTTGTCTGTACGGTTAACGGCTGCTGCGCTTACTACGTTTACTAAAGAGGTCATTGCGATGATTGCTGAAATTACTAAAGTCTTCATAATGGTTCTATTTTTTAAGTTATACATTTTGTTTTAAGTTCTTGTCTTCGGGGAAGTTGTTCCCTTTCGACATTGCAAAGATTGAGGGAGGTAAAAAGCTTTTAGGTTATCGTTACGTTAATGTTAGGTTAACGGAGATATTTATTACTTTTGCGCCCAAAACAAGAACAAAATGAAAACACATTTCCTCTTATATCTTTCCTTTTTTCAATCTATCGGAGACGTAACTGGATAGGCATACAGCAGACTGCCACCACATCTACTATTGAGAAGTAGCATTTTTCTTCTATGTCGTCCCAAACGGTTCGGACTTTCTTCGCTTCGAAAAACTTGATGGCATTATGCTGGGCCATGATATTATGTTTTCAATTCTTAGTTTTAAACTCTTTGATTGGGTCCTCGTTATGTGACAGAAACAATGCTCTTTCTTCAATTTAATCATAATTTCTGCTTTATTGCATCGTTGACATGGTCTGTTTTCTTAGGTATAGTACAAAATATATGATTATTTTGACTATAAAACAAGTCGCAGTCAATAAATCACTGCACATCATATGACAATAGGGAATAGCCTGCACCACAGCCCATTCCCTATTACCTTAATTCTACTTGTGTGACTTCCTCTTACTTCACCACACCGTCCGTCATCGTAAAGCCTTCCAAAGAGCCGGCTTTCACCTGAATACAAATCACACTGATGGCGCTGTCTGCCGCAGCCGACAATTGTCGTTCTCCTGCCGGAGCCACGCGAAGCCAGTCACCCGCCTGCAGTTCTACGATTTCTCCGTCAACCACCATGGTGCCGCGTCCGGAGAGGACGGCATAAATTTCTTCATTTTGCTTGTGCGAATGCACAAAAGGTACTCCTGCACCAGCCGGCAAATTGCTGATAGATACTTCTGCACCAGTCAGATTCAATGAATCGTGCAACTCGACACGTGCCTCGCCTGCGGGCACATTTACTTTCTGATAGTTCTTCATAATCACTTCTCCTTAGTATGTTTTGATTTACGGTTGCAAAGTTAGCCAACTACTAAATATCGTACAAGAAGGCACTTGAAGCTCAGTTAGTTACCTCCATGTTACCATTATTGGCAAATAAGGAGTTAGAAAAATAAGATTAACAAAAATTATTACTATTTTTGCCGAAAAAGCAAATATCGACTAAACTCTATAAAACATGAAGATTCTGAAAAAAATTTCAAAAGTAATAGTCATCGTAATGGCTGTACTGGCAACCATTTGGTGTGGTTTGTATGTTTATGCCAACTATTTCTATAATGACAAGCAGATTGATGTAGAAAACTTCTACATCGCGGAACTACCGTTACCCCCCTCGCAGTTTGAAGAAGATTTCAAAGAAATACACCAGATTGTCATGGAGAATTATTCATTATACCAAGCCAAGCATCTGAATATGGATTCATTGTATCAAGCTTGTGACGCCCGCGTTCGCCAGGCGCAGACCACCACAGACTACGGACTGATAGTGCAGGAATACATCTCTGCCTTACAATGCGCCCACGCCATTACCTGCTACAAGAGGTACACAGCCAATCAGCGCGTAGCCTTTATAGAGGATTCCTTGTTCGTTGACAAACCCAGTGACTATCTGACAGAATACGGCTTCCAGGACAAAGACCGGATTATAGCTATCAACGGACTCCCCTATAAACAATGGATTGAACAGAACGAAAAATATACCGAAGCATCTACCGTCCCCCACAGACGGCTCCGTACAGCCTATGATGCGTTCCGTAGTTATGCAGACACCCTAAGAAACTATACACTGCTGAGAGGGGGCGATACTCTGACCGTCACCCTTCCCTTGAAACAAAGGGACTATTTTCCGGATAACGAAGAACAAACTGTGGAGAGCAGGATATTACAAGACAGCATTGGTTACCTTACCATCAAAACCATGATGAACCCCGTCATGGAAGATTTCAAGGCGGTCTATCCCAAAGTCAAGGATTTACCATACCTCATTATAGACGTACGTAGAAACGGCGGAGGAAACAGCATGAATGGAGTAAACATCTGCAAGTACTTCATCCGCGAAGCACAACCACACTGCGTCAGCAAGAGCTACATCATGCAGCCCGAAGCCGACGCCTATAAAGGTAAAATCTATCTGCTGACCGACACATATACGCTCTCTGCTGCCGAGAGCTTCACACTCGACATGAAGGAAAGCGGAAATGTCACCCTCATCGGCGAAGCTACCGGAGGGGATACCGGCAATGGCCCCCGTCCTTTCTGTACCAAACAGCGGACCTATTTCCGTATCCCTACCCGCCAGCCGGACGTCTCTTCTAAAGGTTTCCCCATGGAAGGTATAGGCATACCGCCCCATCATCAAGTATCCCAAACCGTAGCAGATTTCATGAAGGATGAAGATACAGTGCTGAATTATGCTGTCGGACTGATAACAGAGAAACAATAATACATTTCCTCAACGAAAAAGAGCCAAGTATCAAAGGTGTGTCACCTCACGATACTTGGCTCTTTTGTATTTGATATATTATCCTTTATTTGGTACTTGCCAACATCAAAGCCGCATTGCTGTCATTCAGTTCGTAAACGGTAGTTTGCGTATAGCTGTCGTAACCATTAGTTCTACTGTTCCAACGGGCATAGTTCAACTCAACTTCACTGTCAGTGTATTCAACATCCAGCTTGAAATAAGGCACCCAGGCTTCCTTTACGCTATCCCACTTGAAAGCTTCCTTGCTCGTCACACGGTTCTCACTGTCATAAGTGTAAGTGTAGCGGAGGTGACGGAAAAGGTGTCCGTCCTCATTGCGGAAGATAGTCTTGGCGGTCATCAGTTCGCCGGTCATCTCCTCGTTTTTCACATAATCGGCAGGAGTTGCCGCACTTGCAGAAAAGTTCATTACACTTGCCATTACCACTGCCATCATTACCACTGCTTTTGAAAATACTGTTGCTTTCATAATCGTTATTTTTTATTGTTATTACTTCTTTCTCTGAGGAGGTTGTTGTTTCGTAACCGCCTTCGCCTATATATAGTCAATCTGCGTGCCAAAGAATTAAATCACTGATTATCAAAGAATAACTATTTTATAGTAATGTCCATTTTCGGACAACTGTCCGCACAAAAACGAACAGCAAAACAAAAAATAAACGAAATATCATGAAAGTATTTCTACATTAGCAATAATATTATGTAACAGTAGTAAACTGTTTGATGATTGTCCCTACAAAAAGCTGATTTATACTTATCTTATCTCAATGGCGGCATCTGAAAACGTGGTGGGGCAATAGTCGCTCCGCCACTGCCCCCTCTATTATCAAAGACGGTGTTACGCAGAATCTCATACAAGATTCCACCTACATCCAGACTTAATTTAAACTTGTCGAAATTATAATAGGGAATCACAACGGGAACCGTCTCCCAACGACCGCGATAAGCATCGTAATAACGTTGTACTCCAACTTCCATACCAAAACGTTCGGACATATCCAGAGACATGGTGGCACCGTAGCGGTGGGTATCCATCCCGTAAGTATTTCCTATGGCATACGAACCGAAAACCTTAAAAGCTACACGGTCCGAAGCCTGATACCGCAAAGCTCCCGAAGTATTGAAAGCCTGCCCGGTGGAATGAATCATATTTATCTTCATGGCATCTACGCCAAGCTGGAGCGTCAGCCTTTGGTTAAAGGCATGCTGATATCCCAGGGAAGCATTGTTGAAACGTCCGATACCCGATACGCTGGTCTGCCCACCGGAACCGAATAACATACCGTGAGGAAACTGTCTTAATACACCGCTTGTACTGTAATCTCCCCGAAATAGCAGGGAAGGATTGGTCTGATAAGGCAGACGAAGAGACTCTTTCAGTGAAAAATCGGGCAGGGAATAGGAGTGCTCCGGATGAAACATGGAAGAAGGGGCAGAGTTTTCAGAAGGAAGCTCAAAAGGAGAGAATAGAGATTCATTGAATTCCGGCTGTATCTGTATACTGTCACGAATGAAACGTACACTGTCTTCCTGCGCAAAAAGCAATTGCGGCACAAAAGCCAACAGCAGGCAGATTCCCAAACGACCACCAAGACAAGAGATACTGACTTTCCGTTTTATACGCATATACCCTCCTTCTTTATATTCATATAATACTGCTATACAAAAATAACGAAAATAAACCAGAAGAACAGTACATGTACTGCTAAATTATTGCAATATAGAAGGATACATTATTAATTTTCTATCAGTATCAATCCTACTCCTTTCACTGTTTTAATGGTTACCGACTCGTCTTCCGAAAGAAATTTCCGAAGTCTCGTCACAAATACATCCAGGCTGCGGGAAGCAAAGTAATCATCTTCCGTATTCCAGAATTTATCCAAGATAGCTTCCCGGCGGATAACGTCTCCCCGCTTCTCACAAAGCATCTGCAACAAACCTGTCTCGCGCACAGTCAAAGTCTTGTTTACACCCGAAGCATGTTTCAAAGTGGCATGTGTGGCATCCAACACATATTCCTTGCCTATCTTGTAGCATTGACTCGTGTCTTTCGATTTTTTGCCTTTGGAAAGCTTCAATAAGGCGTGGACATGTGCATCCAGTTCTTCGGGAATGAACGGTTTCTTTATATAGTTATTGGCACCGATTTCATAACCTTTTACCACATCTTTAGGAGATATCAGGGCAGAGGAGAACAGAATCGGAGTTTCCCCATCTGTCTCGCGGATACGCTTCACCATCTCGTAACCGTTCATAACGGGCATTTCTATATCAGATACTATCACATCAGGATGTTGTTCTTTCCACTGTTTCAAGCCCTCCTCGCCATTGGCGGCAGTAATCACTTCATAACCGCCTATCATATCTTCCAACCCTCCCTGAACTATATATCTCAAGCTTGCATCGTCTTCTACCAACAATAACTTTATCATAATGCGTTTATTATATATTGCAAAAATAAGGAAAAGAATGAATGCAACAGTCATATTGCTATAAAATAAACGAGGAAAACAACGCCTCTTAACCTAATATTAACGTAGCGATAACTTATGAAGCATGTGCCCCACTCTACCTTTGCAACATCAATACAAAAAATCCACACTATGAAAGCAGATATTTCAATAACAAAAAGCCGAAAAGGGACAGAGATAGTAGTTTCGGGCAAGAGGATTAATAAATACGGCATCATAGCTGCCATAGTATTTGCAGTACCAATGCTGATTCTGTTTCAGTCGATACATGGAGAAACAACCAGCCATCTATCGCTGGTCAGATTCTTCATGTGTATATTGGCAGCTGTCCTGGTAAATCTATTCCTACATAAACTGTTGTTCAGATTGTTTTCGCCGATACGCATGTGGCAATATCGCACCACATGCCTGCTGCCCTTCCTGCTACTGGGTATATTGCCCCTTATATATGGTATGACAAGTGGCAATTATGATGTCACACGATTTGGAATATTACTGGCTGTCATGAGTTTCGACGACCTTTACATCCTCTGGCAATTACGCTCATTCGGCGGAGACTCCTATATTACTGACAAATCAGAAGGATTGAATCTCCACGTGTGGTAAATTTATACAGTCTCAATAGGAAAGTAGAGTGTAAATTCACTGAAGCACCCCTCTTCACTTTCCACTTCTACCCTGCCGCCATGTGCCAGCATCACCTGCTGTACATAATTCAGGCCCAGACCAAAACCTGCAGCACCGCCCCTTCCACTTCGCCCGACTGCTGCAGAACGTTCAAAACGGTTGAAGATAAGAGACTGGTCTTTTAAGGGAATACCCAATCCGTTGTCACACACCTTTATCTTGCAGAAGCCTTTCTCCGATTCGCAAATAATATCTATCTTTACCTCTTCATGGGAATATTTAATGGCATTGTCCAGCAGATTGCCCAACACTTCACGCAAACAGAAGGCATCGGCATACACCATTTCACAACGATGATAAACGGTCGTAAATTCTACCCTTTTGCTGGTTTTCAGAGAAATTTTGGCAATCATATCATCAAGTAAAGGCCGCAAAGGCACCTCTTCCTGATGGAGTTCCAAATGTCCCTCATCCAGCTTGGTAAGTACCAGTACACGATTGGAAAGGGTAAGCAGATGCTCACACTCTTCCATCATCGCCTGCCGGTATTTCTCTTCTTTTCCGGGCTTACCGGACAATTTGCCGCTATTCAGAATATGAGCTCCCATCAGGATGGAACTCAGAGGAGACTTCATGTCGTGTATCATAGCATAAGTAAAATCCTTCTGGAATTGCTCCAAATGCCGCTGTGTACGCAAAACTTTCACCTGGCCGAGAATACAGTCCAACACCACCAAAAACATCACCCAAAGAGGCAGAAACAGATACCATACGGAACTTATGACGTAGCGATACGGATTCTTCACCACACCTTGTATACAAAGGATGCTGTCCTCCTTCAACGGTATAAACCGGGAAGAAATATCCTGATATTTTGCCGAGGCATATCCTGCTTCCACCACTGTACTATCGGAGGGAGCGTAGTACTGGCGGATACCACTCTTATAGGTCATTCCCAAGGCTTCCAACCTGGAAGCAAAAGCAGAATCGAGGTACTGCACGGAGAGAGGAAGTTCCATTCCGCTTTCATTGATGCTGCGCTGCATAATCAAAGCAGAGCGTAGTCGATAATTCAAATCGACCGGATTGTACATATGTACCACTCCAAAGCGGTTCACCTTATACTTCGACTGCTCTTTCTCCAGAAATTCCCTTTGCTCCTTTGCAAAAGGCGATTCAACACTCTCTTCCCATTCATCCTTTCCATCCCTATCAGTCTGTTCGTAGAGCAAAGAAAGGCGGCGTTTCAAGACCTCGTCATAAAAAGCTGCTTCAAAACAATCATTTACCTGATAGGCAGTTTCTTTGAAAGAAGCACGGTACAGATAGACAAACCAGACTACCATCAGCAGACAGCCGGCAATCAACCCGACAATCGAAAAGACTTTAAAAGAATATTGCTTGCGCACCTGCCGCTGCCGTTCGCTTTGCTTAGCTCCCGTAAGCGTATGTTCTGTCATGTCCAGCAAATGTTGCCCCGAGGCTTCTATATCTGCCCACCGGCTCTCCGATATCTGACTACGTACCTCACCTATCGGCAACCTCATCTTCTCTGCCAGCACATAAAAAGCAGACCGCTGCTTCTCAATATCATTACCTTGTTTAAGTATGGAATCCATTTGCCTGGCCCAACTGTACACCAGAAAAACAACCAAGAGAAGCGTAGGAAGGAACAAAAAGACTATATCCTTGACAAGCGGTATAAAAGGAGAAAACATGACAGCTTCAATGGCCTCTCCTTTCTTCTCATTCAACCAGGCTTTTTCCGAAAGAACA
This sequence comes from Bacteroides sp. 43_46, assembly GCF_001915455.1. Classification (NCBI taxonomy): domain Bacteria; kingdom Pseudomonadati; phylum Bacteroidota; class Bacteroidia; order Bacteroidales; family Bacteroidaceae; genus Bacteroides; species Bacteroides sp. 43_46. The sequence continues at coordinate 7,527 of NZ_MNQN01000056.1, forward strand.
GACTTGAACCGTACATATACCGAACGCTTGCTTCTGTCCGTCGCAGGACGGATATTTACAGTCCGGTCTATATTTTTCCATTTCAGTTTCTTCTCTACCAACCTCGCCATCACATCTAATGGAATGGCGACATGATATACATCTTCGAGAAAGGAAGCTGCCTGCTGATAGTTTAAAAACATCTCATCTTCGAAAGACCTGATACTGTCTTTGGATAGATACGAGTAAAAAGGGATAGTCATGTCAGGAAACGGTAAATTATTAATCTCGTTGTCCACCGTTTCGATAAAAGCCAGACGAAAACATTCGTTCAGTGCGCGTTCCGCCTCTTTCTTGGTATTGTCGTAAGCATACATCATACCACCAATCTGCACCACAATTACCAGTAGCAGCCCTACAATAGAAAGGATATAGAGTGAACGAAGTTTCATCTTACCTATTATTTTGAGGACAAAGATAGCATTTTATCATAGAAAAAGAACTGATACAAAAAAGATAGCCTTGGACTTTTATTTATCCAAAGCTATCCATACAAGTACAATCCCTGCGATAGAGACGTCTACAGAATTATTTGCGAAGAGTCAACTTATCAATCCCAAAGAAACCGGTATCATGTCCCGGAGCCAGTGCAATCGACTCAATCTGCAACTCATTCTTTCCTTTTTTCAAATTGACCCGCCCAAGATTCACCAAAAGCAGAGACACTTCTCCATTGGTCAGACTGACTTCCGGAGTAATCACCTTATCATTTACACGAAGGGCAAATGTACCATAATCAGGCGCCACAGTGAACTGTATTTTCGCATAATAAGTTCCTTCCACTTCACTGTCAAAAACTAATGACAGCTTATCTCCCGGTTTAAACTCTTTCCAGTAGAGCTGCATACCCTCACTCCACAAGGGGTGGAAGTTGGTCTGCAATTCAACGGAACCCATATGCCCCGGACGAGGCTGCATGACTTCGCCCTCCACAACCAGACTCATCCCTGAACCGAAAATATCTGACGGTTGGTTGGCAACCCGTTCGCGTACATCGCTCACAAAGGGTTTTGGCTGTATTTCGCCTCCGGGAAGCATATACCAGAAGGTTATCGGAGCATAATTAAGGTGTATATTCGACCAATCGAATAACTCCATGTCAAAGCGCAGGCTCCGGGTAAACGGAATCGCATCCAAACTACGAACACGGGTATTCTGCGCCAAACCTATGTGAGCATAACAACCATCTCCTATGGGTTGGGCAACAAAAGGATGGTTTATCCACGGTTCATAGCGCCCCCAGGCATAGCCATAATAATCTTCTGTACCCGTTCCAAAGTGTGACGGAAAGGTTTCACCGTCCACATACACCTTTTCATCTCCTTCTCCCCACCAACCCAAGTTGGGGTTATAGACAGTAACCGCATCTCCCACATACACGCCCCTACCTTTAAGATCGGCAAACGTAAGGTCCTGGGCAAACTCATCGCCCCGGGCATGGATATGCGTAAACTGCTGCCATGTGGTACCAAAGTGCATGGAGCGCTCATCCCACTGCCACTTTCCACTAACTGCAGCAGCCTTGGATATCTCCACCGGCTGTTCCCCATAATTGGTCAAGGTAATCGTACAGTTCCGCTCGAAAGGCATCACCCACCATGCACTCATCACATCATCCTGCACGGCCCGCGTATACCACGTACCAGTTGCAACGGGATAATAGCCTACCCCGAAAAACTCACCGACCGGAGCCCAGACAGTTAGTTCCCCATCAAAGGCAATGGACAAGACCGTAGAGCGAAGTGCTTGGCGACGGTCATCGGCATCAATCCGCATCGAAAGACGACGAATGGCACGAGAGCCGTCAATCGTAAAACTACGGCTTTCACCCGGAGCCAGAGAAGCCGCCAGATTGAGCGTACTTTCTCTTCCCGCAAGCGGAGTATCAATACCAGGTGTTCCTTCCGACAGCTTCTTATTGACAGCAGCTATCAGCCGGGCATTCTTCTTCAACTCTTTGGCCGAGAAAGAAATCACCTTGACCGGAGAAGTATAAGTGCGGTAATTGATAGCATAGTATACAATGGTCTTACTCTCAATTTTCCCCTCCGGAGTAATCTTCAAGTCCGGCGATTCGATAGTCACCTTGCACCGCTTGGCATAAGGTATTGGCAAATATAAATTATGCCCTCTTTCTTCCATCGGAGCCTCATCGGGTACTGAAGTTGAAAGAGGTTCTCCACAAAGGACTTGTCCGCTCAATATATCACGTACATTGCCTTCAATTACCGGTTTTTCCTCATTGTCTATGTAGATACGCAGAGTCCCTTGTCCCCGATTTATGCCGGAGAAAGTCATCCAGAAACGAACTATGGCACCGGGGCCTTCGGCATCCATCATCACATATTCCGTCCTCCCTCCGTTCTCTTCCTGGCGGATAAACTGTCCTTGGTCGAAATTACCAAACCAGGCACGCTTATCCGTCATGTTATGCGAACTACGGTCGTAGCTGCTGAACTGCTTACACGTATAGGACAATGTCTTAAGAGAAATAACCGGGTCGGCCATAGCCAAACCATTACAGACAATCATCAATTGAATTACAAAAATTAATCTCTTCATAATAAAACTCTTATTTAAATTAATCAAAAACAAATGCCATTAAACTTCTTGCTATTCTTAATTCTGTCTAACTAAAGTCTCCCACCTTATTTATAATAGATTATAAGTGATATGTATTTCCCTAAGAAATTGATTGTTAACACCATTAACATTTACATAAAAACACTATTAATATATCATAGGGAACTGCTAAAAACAGCTACAATGAAGATTCCATTTGTTAACGAAGTTCTGAACCTCCCAAACCTACTTATTCATAGATATTTACGAGGTATTAAATTTTAGTTATCTAACAATATCCTTACTTCAATTCCAAATCCCGCCTAACTTGTGCTTTTATGAAATCAATGGTATTAGATTGAATTTTAATAGGTTTCTCAAGAATTAATTGTGCCATTGCTGTTGCTTCCTTTCCATCTCCTATTCTTCTATACAAAGAATAGATTTTATATAATGGAGTAAACCTGGAAGGACACATAAATGAAGCTTTTCTATAGTGACTCTCAGCCTCGATATGTTCATTTTTATCTAAATAAATATCGCCTAACAATAGTTCCAAATCATAGTCAGCCCAATAAGTTCTACATTGTAGAGCAACATTCAAACTCTCTTCCAAACAACCCTTGCCATAAAGAGCAACTGCATAATTGTATAAAAAATATGGATCATCACCCAAAATCGGCATTAAATCTTTATAAGCTCTCACATTCTCATTGGTCGGGAAATAAGCTATAGCATTCCATTTGTATTCAGCATCTATCCGCATACATAGTTTATAAAAAACCACCATCCCTGCAATAATAGCAACCACACATAATATCCTCTTGACCAAAGAAGGGATTACCCATATAAAGCTACCACGTAATATCACATAAACATCAAAATACATTACAATCCAAACAAACGGATATTTTAATGGATAAGAGAACATGGAAAATACAGCTATTCCCAAAAGAGAAAGTAGTGCTACCCTTTTTTCATACTTATAGTCTTTATAATAACAAACGATAAGAAATAAGACGCCAAAGACCAATATCAGTACACCCAAAAAACCACAACTTAATGCCACATTCAAATATTCATTAAATGGAGATATTACATTGTCAGCAAGCATCGCATATTCATTATTAGGGTATTGACTCAAATAGTTTGCCTGATAGTCCATATAATGAGCCCTAAAAGCATCAAATCCATGTCCATACATAGGAGAATCTATTATCATTCTCCAAGAACAGTTCCAAATCAGCAATCGTCCATCGGCAGAATCTTTTTTCAAAAAATAACTGCCAAATAATAATGAGATAAATAGACAGCAAGTTATAATGACTTTGAAATTTATCCTTATTGGAAGACGTTTGTATAATTCTACACAAATAATAGCCATCCCCCCTATCATGCCCGACCTAGATTCAGATATAACTATTGCAAAAATAAATAGTAAAGCCAACAACTGCATTACAAATATCCAAAACCTTGAAGAGATTGATTTTATACACAATAATATAAAAGGCAAGCCAATACACAGACTAACTGCAAAACCTGCTGGATTATCAAAGCTACCAGTTATCCCATATTTATTATCAAAACGAACCAACTGTAACCATTGAGATATCCCATATAAAGCTTGAAAAGTACATACAACAACTATAATATATGACATCGTCAAAACATTAAAGTTTAAAATCTTATTATACAAACTCTTGATTGAAATAACAATCAAGTACAACACAAAAACCAAAATAGTATAACACCATTTTGGCACAATGTAAGTATCAGTCATACTATTGGAAAAAGCAAAAACACTTACGATGCATAATAAAGAAAACAGTATATACTCAATCTTACTCAGTTTCTTTATCATAAAAAATACACTCAACTTAATACCTCCTCAAATATTTTACAATAGTAGTAAAACTACAGACTCAAAATTAGCACTCAGAAATAAAATTTCTTAAGTTTCGCAAGAAAAAATAGGACCAGATAAAGGATACTAATACCCCCAACTAGTCCCAATAAGGATTTACTTGAATATGAAATCAACCAACTTTGCGGCTCCTTCAATGTCACCGAAATAAATCATATTCCCATCAGGATTTAATACGACCACTGCAGGAAAACATTTTATTCCAAATCCTTTGAGTACACTACTGTCAAAGCTTGTCGAGAAAGTAGAATAAGTATAGCCTTCATTTCTCAAAATAGAAGTACCTTCTTGATGTTCTTCCCCTTGTTTATAAGCAAATACTCCAGCGACAAGAATATCATTCTTTTCCCTATAGCGTTTATATAAATTTTCTACCATAGGCATTTTTGAATAGCAAACTCCACAGTATTTATGCCAAAAGTCCAATACCACATATTTCCCTTTTAGTTGCGACAGTTTAATCTCTTTATGCATCTCATCAAATAAAGAGTAATCAGAAGTTACTACTTTTTCTATTTTCCCAGTGAAACTCCCAAAATTCAGTTTATGAATCCACATAGAATACCCATAGTAACTCATCCATAAGGTAAAGAGGAAAGGCAGCAAAACAACAATTACTTTTAGCCAACTTCGAGATACCTTCCAATATAAATAGCCACATAAAATCCCCAGCCACCATAACAAAGAACTAGGAATAGAAATAATACTACTCTTAAAGCTATAACAACGATAAATAGTTTCTAACAATCCTACTCCCATCCATATAGCAAGAAGAATGTATTTAGGTGGCAATTTTACCCTAAACTTATATAAACAAATAACCGTCAGAAAGCCATATAGTAAGAAACCGACTAATGAACTTAAGGGAAAGCCGACTAAATTTAATAAGTTGATATAACCTGAACGACAGAAAGCAACGCCAAATAACAGCACCAAAGATATTCCACAAATAAAAATGAATATTTTTGTTCGCATTGTTCTTTCTACTATTTGCTACATAAACCATCACATCCATCACTTCCCAAAAATCCACATCCCCCATTTGTTGTACTACAAGAACGAGTAATACAATTTGATGTTGAACACGTTGTCCATATTACATTTGAACTATTACAATTACAAGTAAATTCGGATCTATTTTTTACTCCATTTAGCCCATTACTGAATTCTATCAACGCTATTCCATTCATAATTTTAATTCTATTTGCAGTCCCAACAATAGCAGAAAGCAAATCATTAGACCATCCCAATTCTTTTTGAGCAAATGCAAGCCATTTATACGTAAATATTTTAAATGCATCAAAGTCTTCTTCTGCTTTTTCAGTATTTGGAATGAGCCATTCCGAATGCATACTTAAAGCATCATAAAGTTGTTGTAAATGCTCTATCTCTTCAGTTTTCCATTCGTTATTCATCATCACATCTTCTAACTTTTCCATCCAAACTGATTGTTTTTGTTCCAATGAAAATGCTCTATAAACTGGGAGTTTCAATTTTTCACTAATCGAAAACCACTCTGTCGTTTCCATCTTCCGAATAGAAGATAAGTTTTCCTTTACCCAAGCATCCTCTGCTTCATCACAACTATAGTACACATTCTCTTCATTCTGGCAAGAGAAAAATGTCAAGAGACTTAATAGTCCAACAATAAAAAATAATTTTTTCATAATAAATTCTACTTTAAATTTTTATTCAACTTTTCCTTTTAATTTAAGTAATATCACATCTTCGTTTGCATTGGATTCTACAAAAATAGTTTTTGTAAATACGCCCTTTTGTTTCTTTGTTTCAAAATCCACTTTTATCAAACTCTTACCATCAGGTTTTATAGGGGCTTTAGGCCATGTTGGAACCGTACAACCACAAGACGCTTTTACATCATAAATCACTAAAGGAGTCTTTCCCTTATTGGAAAAGATAAAATTAACACTGACACAAGGCGTCTTTTCTGATGGTATAATTCCCAGATCGATCGTTTTATTTGAAAAAAAAATCTTAGGTTTCTCTTGTCCCACTGCAGCTAAACTACACTGCAACAGTAACAACAAAATTATTTTTCTCATATAATTAAATTAACAGTAATTATCACCAAACTTAGTCACAAAAATGAAACTATAAATATTCAACATTATCAATCACTCCATAAAAAAATAGTCATCCTTCTGTTATTACAAATAAGAAAATACACTTTCTTGAATGGGCCTAATAATTTATTGAGAATATGATAAAATGATGTAACTACATAGTATGAAACATCATTTTATTCTTGATTGACAATCTAATAGTCTCAATCTACATTAATATACAAATGCATTTCACTATATTCTAACCTGATTGATAATTACACATGTTTATAATGCAAATAACCATCATCAGGAAAATTAGAATTATAGGAAAATAGTCTATTTCTTCCTTTTTATCATTTTTTTTAACATGATATTGTTTCCTAATCTCAAGGAATAATAGGACAATCCAACTAAAAAGATATACAATATCTACTAAAAATGAACTTACAGAATAAATTCGGCTTACTACCAATAAGGCTGCATATGCAACAACAATGATTATGTATAATTTACGGTATTTCCTCATAAATTATTCATTTACCATTTTGACAATTTTCAAAATCACGTTTAGCATTTGCCAAATCATCATTTAGTTTAAGATAAGCAGCTAGAACACATGCACAAGAACCAACACATGCACATGCCAAAACTGCTATAGAACATTGGCGTTCTGCACGATTACATTCAGCAGTATATTGCTCATAACATTTTAGATTCAAAATTTCACCTCTGGTTTTCACTGCTGTATACATTGGCTTTTCGAAATAATTCATAAAAAGTATTTTTCTCTCTTCTTGATTCAATTTACCATATCCAGCATCCGCTAATAAACAGTTTTTCTTTATTTCCAAACTCTGTAGTAAACTTGATAGGTTTGTTACCTCTACAATCTTTTGTATGTACTCGTCATCATTTACATTATACTTAAATTCACTTAATTCTGTATCTGACAATCTTCTTGTATATACCATAAACTGTTCCATTACCAATTTATGTTCTAATATAAAATCTAAAAACACATCCGATTCTGCAACAGACTTTATTAATAGATTTCTATCAATATCTTCTATTTTTGCAGAATAATCTGCATCAGAACTACAAGCGTAAACAAAAAGAAATACAAAAAACATAAGACTTAATGTCACTAAACAATTTACTGATTTTCTTATCATTGATTTAATTTTTACCATTATTATATTGAAATTTGGTTAAACAACAAGATACATTATTAAAACAACATATCAAATAACGTCTTAGGGCATTGAAAACCATCCCCTATTCTTAAAGAAATTCTATTATATAAATACACTCCTATTAAAACTTCAAATTCTTACTTTCTTAAAACATTTTTATCTACCTCCTTTCTTTAATATTGCAGCAATAGCATCAAAACATTTCAATATTTGCATACAACTAATATCACCACCATACCTGGGTGTCATTTTCATATGTAAAAGGTCTTTCTTCTCTTCCTCGTGTCAAATTACTCAAGAGATACAAGGCTTTATCCGGCCCACCAGAAAACTCTAAAAAATATGTTCGCGCAGTTTGTCTTCCCAAAGAAACCCATCCGTCCATTGATAAATATTTCAGTTCATATTCATCACCTTCACGGACTGAATTGTCATCTCCACGAGGAGCAAAACGAATTTTATTTATTTCTGTTTTTTTCCCAAAATCAAGGCCAACCCACGCATTGTTTAGATTTGCGGACGCATAGCATGTTAATGGATCACCATCAAATGCCATTTCCATCCGATGGCTATTATCACCATCGACCGGCGGATTTCCCATAGGAATACCTTTCAACGGATTTACTGAATCAGAAGGAGAATAAAATTCCACTTCGCTTATATCTGACCGAATGCCATCTCTCGCCAAAAAACGGACATACCGAAATTTATACACAGTATCAAGCTTCACTGTAAGATAAGAGCCTGGAGGCCTTTGGGTAATGACATGCATATCAATCGTGTTTTTGAAATCAGGCGAGTTAGAACCTTGAAACCGCCCATCAAGCAACAAATCCCTAAGAAAAATAATAATGGGAGCTTCTGTATATTTACGTTCAAGCCTCATCTTGTTTTTCTTTTGCATATTTGGACGTGCTGATATAGTATGTTTAGCCATTTCAGTCGTAAGGATAGGAGGAGCAGCGGGTATAATTCTACCCTCCTTATAATACCCAACTAAATAGACTATGTTCCTCCAGTCCATATGTTCAAATCTTGCAGTGTCATCCTTTATTTCTGCCCAATCTACCGGAATCCACTCACTATTATTAAATAGACACAAATAAGCAATATTGGTCCTTTTGGGTATATTTTCGCATCGAACTGCAATCCTTTCATTGGGGAAATATTCACCTGATACATCCTTTTCATGTTTATCAGAAAGAGAAAACGGAATACCCTTTTCTTGATTAACCTCTTCCAACTGGAGCTTTTGGGAAGCAAACATTTTCCGATAAATCTTTCCTTTCAGCTCATAAAATGTAACAAAACGGTCTCTAATAGGCATTCTATGATCTCCTCCTTCAAAATCACATGTCAACCCCGTGGTATCTACGATAAAACTCCAACAATGGTTGGTTGCACTTTTAGGTGCTTGCTTCAGATAGTCAACGCCACAAGGAATACCTATAGAACGAAGAAGATAAGTAGTAAAATAAGTTCTGTTCCAGCAGTTCCCAATACGGTTGTTCCACATATATTCAGCACTCATATCAAACAATCCCACACTTGATGTACGTATGGTAAAAAACCAGTCAGGTTTCATTATAATATTTTCGTTTATCAGCTTGTACGCTTGTAATACGTCACTTCCGATAAACAAAGAATCCAATATCTGCTCTGCCGCCTCGGCATAAGTCTCTCTCCACTCTGAAAGTGGTTCAAAAGCCACACGGTAAGGCAGTATATATTCACAGAAATCTTCAAATTTAATATATTTCCCCCATGGTTGTTTTTCCCACATACCAAAAGCATGATCAATATTCCGGATCAGATAAGAAGCTGTGATTACGTGCGAGTCGTATATAACCTTTTGATTTCGCTCCAAAAATGGAACAAACTTTTTTTGAGCTACTTCAATAGCTACATCTTCACTCATTTTCTTTTGAGCAACAGCTTGGTACAAATCCTTTATGGAATCATTTTCCGGAGAATAATACGAATAATAATCCGGCATATTTCTTATAAGAAAATGAGCTGCCTTATACTTCAAACTATCTGCAACACATTGGTTATAATGATATAAAACTTTTTCCAGTTCTACACGATTATCACCGGCAAATATTAAAGCTTTTTCCAACTGTATAGCTTCCTCTGTCTTTTTATCAGTACATGATAATAACAGAACGGGAACCAGCACAATGAATAGGAAACAACATCTACTTGAATAACTCATAAATATCTATATGTCAATAAAATTACTGTAGGAAGCTATAATACCTCCTACAGCATATAATCAATAAAGCTCCACCTCATTGATGCGTAACACCCTTCCTCCTGCATGCTGCATAGGACGGGTTATCATCAAGCGTACATAGCGTACCTGCGCCGGAGTGTCAATCATACGTGATACGACATTCTGCCGGTTTCTCTATATTGTCAAGTGTCTTCCATTCTTCAGTCTGGCTGTTTCTGCCTTGCAGGAAGCAAGCGGAAGTAATGTACCCTTTGTCCTCACGGCCTGCATTCACCAGTTTCCAACCGCTCACAGTTTTCGCCTCACCCAAATCAAAATCCACATA
>NZ_MNQN01000056.1:17997-20579 GCF_001915455.1 Bacteroides sp. 43_46
TTTTCTTTTTCCACCTCCACACTGTTCAACTCCATCTCATTGTCACGGATGGCTGTATGGAACAAGCTAGTGGCAACCTGGACGGGTTTCAGAGTTTCCTCCACCAATGTGGCAGCAAAAAGAACAACCTTTTCATTCTTCGGAAGTATAAGGCTGGCAGCACCTGCCGGAATATCAACACCGAACTTGAACATATAGGTAAACTCATAGGCCTCATCGGCTGTAGGAGAGTGGCGGTGAGTTCCCACATAAGCCACTTCGGCATCCTTCAGATAACCTTTGGTATGTCCCGAATGTCCCCACTGTCCGACAAATCCGGTATAGGAAGGTACAATGACCTCACTCTTGTTCCCTCCGCACCGGAAAGTGGCGGCATAGTCCCCGTCCGTAGCGGCAGCCAGAAAATACAGTTTATTATACTTTTTACCTTCCGGTAGAACAATAGTATCACCATTGCACGTCATTCCGTTGGCGGCATCTTTCTCGCCGAGCTGGAAAGGAATCCCGTTTACAGTCAGGGATTCGGGCAACAGTTCTGCCGCAAACGAATAACCCGACTCAAAATCAGCTTCACCGCGGAACTCGTTGAATGAGGAACATTTACAGTTATAGGACAACGGTAAAGAGGCATACTGCAATTGATAAGCGTCCTCGCCCGATGACTTCAAACGTACCTTGAATGTCTTTATAGAATAAGGCTTTATACTTACAGACAGCCCGTTTCCACTGAATTCGGCCGAACCGATACTCTTTTCAGTGCCATCCGCTTCGTAGGCACTGGCAATTTCGCCTGCAAAAGAAAGTACCGCATCCTGCACCTTCTCACCGCCTATCTCATAGACACGCACTACATACTCATCCGAGTTCTCGGCTTTCTTCAATGCCTTGATAATGACATTGCGGTTATTGGAAGAGACGAAAGAGAACTCCTTACCCAATGTACCCCTATGTTTATCGGTACGGAAAGCTTTCAGCTTCTGGTTCAATATCTCCGCCTTCTCTATGGTGACAGCCTTGTCAAGTCCACCGGCATGACCCACCAGACTGTATGTAAAGCAATGATGCCCGAAGTCCTGGCGGTTCTGGTAAGCATAATCCTTGTCTGTTTCGGGGGTATGCAGCAGGGTCAGGCGGAGGGTGTTGTCGTCCGGCTTGTCCCAGCCGTATTTGCTGTCATTCAAGACAGATATGCCATAGTTTCCACTACGGTCAGTCAAATCGGCCCAATACTGTGCATAGACTTCGTAGGCAGTCTCCGTATTGTTGCCCCGCCTCACACTTCCAAGTCCCAAATCGTAGGTGGCTTCCGTATTTGCCATGTTCAAAGGAAATTCGGCCTTCAATAAAGCATTGGACAACTGCCAGTCCACCTCATTGTAAAAGTCTATGCGGTCGGCACGGCTACCCTCATACAAACGGATGTACTGCTTGAAGAGTGACTCTCCATAACGTTTCTCGATGCAGAGTGACTTGCGCAGCTCACCATCCTCCACCAGTGTCATCTTCACATCCTCTGTGATGGAAACCGGTTCCCGGTCTATAGTCTCCTTCAAGATCTCCCAAGCAGGCCACATGTAGGACTTGTTCTGCGTGAAGAGTGCCAGACGAATGGATTTACCGGGTTTCACCAGCTCCTTGCCGTTCTTCTTGTCAAACAACGAAACGATATCACCCTTTGTATCCAGCGTTATCTTATAAATGGAATTCTCCAATGCATTGGAATCCACAGATACCCGGGTGTCAGCCGACGGACCAGAAGTACGGACATCATATACCGCATAACCGGTAGCGGGCACAATAGCCTCTATCAAGAGTCTGGCTTTACCGTCAGCATAGGACAGCAATTGGGCGGCCACTTTCCGGCCATTCATATCATATACGGTAATCCCTTTCGGTTTCTTTGGCAAGGCAAGTTCCACCTCTGCCATATCGGCAACCTGGAATCCAAGCGCATTGTAAAGCACCACCGGTATCCCTTTCACCCTGGTATCCATCTTTCTTGCCACAGCGTCAATGGAGGAAGTAAGAATACCGGAGAACTGCTTGAGGGAAATCAACTCGTCATTCCATGAGAATTCATAAGCCCGCGGTATACTTGTTCCCGTAAGGTCATCATGGAACTGATGGAAAATGAAACGCTGCCAGTTCTCAGTCAATGCAGCTCCGGGATAGGAAGCCTGGTTCAGCCATTCGGCTACAACGGAAGAGCGTTCCGCTGCATCCCCCAAAAGCTCATTCTGACGGTTGTACAGCTTCATGGCAGCCTGGGAAGTATAACATCCGGTACCGTGAACATCCATCAACAGTTCACCGTTGAACTTGGGCAGTTCCGGATGGCTTGCGTAAGGCTGGAAGTCTTTATATATCCGGTCACTCGTGGCACTGACAATCTGCAACGGACCATTGCCTTGCAGGCCTTTCTCTACGGCACGTACAGACTCCAATGTAGGTGAACCACCTATGTCTCCCGTACCGTAATAGCGGTAGACCATGTGAAGCGGAGAGTGGCCGGTCAATTCCAACAAGTCCTTGTTTTCCGACAGGTCCCCGTCCTCAAAACGTTGGTTATAATCATATCCATG
>NZ_MNQN01000057.1:0-14242 GCF_001915455.1 Bacteroides sp. 43_46
CTTTCTCCGCTTCAGTACCCAGACCCGGGGTCGAACCGGGATGGAAGTGAATCCACTGGTGTTTGAGACCAGCGCGTCTACCGATTCCGCCATCTGGGCGCGTGCTTGATTTCTCAATTGCGGTGCAAAGATACGACATTATTTTGAATTCACAATAGTTTGGCAAAAAAAAGGAGAAAAAAATAATAAAACATATCTTAAACACTTCTCTATTCAGAGAATAAACCGTACATTAGCAAAAACATTTAAAATAGAGTCACTATCATGACAAACATGAATAATTATTGCGTGATTATGGGTGGGGGTATCGGAAGCCGTTTTTGGCCGTTTAGCCGTAAAACACTCCCCAAACAGTTTTTAGATTTCTTCGGGACCGGGCGTTCACTTTTACAACAAACTTTTGACCGCTTCCAAAAAGTTATTCCAACAGAAAATATTTTCATTGTCACCAATGCAATGTATGCGGACTTAGTGAAAGAACAATTACCTGAAGCAAACGAAGATCAGATTCTGCTGGAACCGGCAAGACGGAACACCGCTCCTTGTATAGCATGGGCTTCCTACCACATTCGCGCATTAAATCCAAACGCTAATGTCGTAGTCGCTCCTTCCGATCATTTAATTCTGAAAGAAGACGAATTTCTCGCTGCCATTGAAAAAGGGCTGAACTTCGTATCGCGTTCCGAAAAACTATTGACACTGGGTATCAAGCCGAATCGTCCAGAGACAGGGTATGGATATATACAAATAGACGAACCTGCCGGAGAAAATTTCTACAGAGTGAAAACATTCACAGAAAAGCCGGAGCTGGAATTAGCCCAGGTATTTGTAGAAAGTGGAGAGTTTTATTGGAATTCCGGTCTATTTATGTGGAACGTAAATACAATCATCAAAGCCTGCGAATATCTGCTACCTGAACTGGCTTCAAAATTAGCGCCGGGAAAAGACATCTATGCCACCGAGAAGGAAAAAGCATTTATCGAAGAAAACTTCCCCGCATGCCCCAATGTATCTATCGACTTCGGCATTATGGAAAAAGCAGACAATGTATATGTATCTCTAGGAGACTTCGGCTGGTCGGATCTCGGAACGTGGGGATCACTCTACGATTTATCGGAAAGAGATCAGGATGGCAATGTCACTCTGAAATGCCATTCGCTTATCTATAACAGCAAAGATAATATGGTAGTACTTCCGAAAGGAAAACTTGCCGTAATCGACGGTTTGGAAGGATACCTGATTGCTGAGTCGAATAACGTGCTGTTAATCTGTCGTAAGGATGAAGAACATGCCATTCGTAAATATGTAAATGATGCCCAAATGCAACTCGGTGACGACTTTATTTAGAATTACACGATAGCAGAAATTTGATTAGAACAGAATAAAGGTAACAATATAAATAGCAAACGGTGAACTCCCTGTAACCTAAATACAGTTTGTTCACCGTTCACTGTTTTTTATAATGAAAAACTTTTGTGTGTCTAAACTATAAAGACTTAAATTATAAGATCTCTAAATTATTTCAATTCCCTGTTCCTTACAAAGTTTCAGACCGAGATCTTTCAATCTGAACTTCTGAATCTTTCCGCTACCTGTCATCGGAAACTCGTCCACAAAGAAAATATATTTCGGTATTTTGTAACGGGAAATCTTGTTTCTGCAAAAGTCACGTACATCCTCCGCCTGTATCGTGACACCTTCCTGTAAAATGATGAACGCTCCAACAGCCTCACCATACTTCTTAGAAGGAATACCTGCAACCTGTACATCCTTCACTCCATCAAGTTTATAAAGGAATTCTTCTATCTCACGCGGATAAATATTTTCGCCACCGCGAATAATCATATCCTTGATACGTCCGGTGATGCGGTAATTGCCGTTTTCGTCCTTAATACCCAAATCGCCGGAGTGTAAGAAGTTATTTTTATCAAGCACTTCCGCCGTAGCTTCCGGGTTCTTATAATACCCCTTCATCGTGTTATATCCACGGTTGCACATTTCTCCCTGTACACCCACCGGACATTCCTCACCTGTTTCCGGATCAATGACTTTCACTTCCGTAAATTCGAAATCGCGCCCAACCGTGTTACAACGCACATCAAATGAATCGTCAATACGGGTGGCAGTCATGCCGGGAGCCGTTTCCGTCAGACCATATACACTGGTCACCTTCATATACATCTTCTCCTCAACCTGTTTCATCAATTCAACAGGACACAGAGAGCCTGCCATAATACCTGTACGAAGACAAGACATATCAAACAAGTCGAACATCGGATGATGCAACTCGGCAATAAACATAGTAGGCACTCCATAAAGCGCCGTACAACGCTCTTTATGAATGGAAGCCAGCACAACCAACGGATCAAAACGCTCTACCATTACCTGCGTGCAACCATGAGTCAGGCAGTTCATGGTGGCCAATACAACCCCGAAACAATGGAACAACGGAACACAGCAACAAAGTTTATCATCTGCCGTAAACTTCATGTGCTCACCGGTCAGGAAACCATTGTTAGCTATATTATAATGTGTAAGCATTACCCCTTTCGGAAAACCGGTAGTTCCTGATGTATATTGCATATTTACCACATCGTGACAGTCAACTTTACTTTTAAGTTCATTTAGGCAACTATCCTCGATATTATTTCCCAGCAACAGGATTTCCGCCGTGTTATACATTCCGCGATGTTTCTCCTGTCCGACATATACTACATTTTTCATATATGGGAAACGTTCGCTTTTCAAATACCCGCGTTCGCAAGTTTTCAATTCGGGAAGCATAGTATACGTCATTTGTACAAAATCACTATCTTTCTCGCCATTTACGATACAAAGTGTGTGCATATCCGAGTTCCGGCAAAGATATTCCAACTCTGACTGTTTATAGTTCGTGTTCACAGTGACATATACGGCACCAATCTTAGCACAAGCATAAAGCAATGTAAGCCAATCGGGAACATTAGCAGCCCAGATACCTACGTGGGTGCCTCGTTCCACGCCAATGGCGATAAGTCCTTTCGCCATATCATCTACGCGACGATTCAATTGGCTCCAGGTAAATCGAAGATTGCGGTCGGAATATACGATATATTCCTTATCAGGAGTCTCTTCAGCCCAGTGTTCCAGCCACTGTCCCAAAGTACGGTCAAATAATTGCATACGATATACTTAAATCTTGGTTCTTACATAACATCAAATCGGTGTATAAACTACTGCCAGAATCTTTGCAGCCTGTCCCTCGTAAGCATGTACATGGTGAGGAACGATAGAGTCATAATAAATACTATCGCCTTCTTCCAGAAGGTATGTATTCTTTCCATAACTGATTTCCATGATACCCTCCATAACCATGATAAACTCCTCTCCCTCATGAGAAGAAAGAACAAAGTCGGTATCTTCAGTTGGCATTACATCAATGATGAATGGCTCCATGTGACGGTCGGCTTTCGATTTGGACAAAGAATGGTATTCCATATGTTTGCGTGAGTGAATCGCATTATTGGAGAAGCTGATAGCGTCTTTTGCCTCTTTCTTACGGCATACCACCGGTCCCACTTCGTCCTGATCGTCCAAGAAAGTCCCCAGCCGTACACCCAATACACGAGCAATCTTAATCAACGGAGCAAGAGAAGGGATATCGATATTATTTTCGATACGCTCAATCTGTTCCATAGCCAAACCAGAACGCTGCGCCAATTCTTCTATGGTTATTGATTTATCTTCGCGGAGTGACTTAATTTTCTCTCCTACAATTTTACTTGTATCCATATTGTAAGCATTTTAGTTGTCAAAGGTGATAAATTATAATAATTAAGTTGCAAAAATAACAAAATCTTTAGATGAGCACAATTATAACCAAAGAAAATATGACTATCCGATAGAAAAAGGGAGAAACTAAAAAGCCGTTCCTCATAATGAGAAACGGCTTCTTCAATTTTTTCGCGGCAAGTAGATTACTTACGCAAACCGAGTTCTTTAACAATAGCACGATATCTTGTGATATCTTTAGCTTTCAAGTAATCGAGCAAACGACGACGTTTAGCTACCAACATTGTTAAGGCTCTCTCTGTACTATAATCTTTTCTGTTGAGCTTCATGTGCTCAGTCAGACGAGAAATACGGTAGGAAAACAAAGCTATCTGCGCCTCAGTTGAGCCAGTATCAGTGTTAGACTTCCCGTACTTTCCGAAGATTTCTTGCTTTTTAGCAGCGTCTAAATACATAATTTTTAGAATTTTGATATAGTAAATATTCTTTTGAGCGTGCAAAGATAGGCATTATCTTTATATCCCACAACGTTTTACAAGAAAAAAATGCGAGTATAGCATATATTTCTAATCCTATTTTCGTACCTTTGCAGCCAAATAATAGGTATTATATGCAAAATATTCGAAACATTGCAATCATTGCCCATGTTGACCATGGGAAAAAACAACGCTGGTTGACAAAATGCTGTTGGCCGGAAATTTGTTCCGCAACAATCAAAATAGTGGTGAACTTATCTTGGATAACAACGACTTGGAGCGCGAACGTGGTATAACGATTCTTTCCAAGAACGTTTCCATTAACTACAACGGTACTAAAATTAATATTATTGATACTCCGGGACACAGTGACTTCGGTGGTGAAGTTGAACGCGTATTGAATATGGCCGATGGTTGTATTCTGCTGGTCGACGCATTTGAAGGTCCGATGCCCCAGACTCGTTTCGTGCTGCAAAAAGCATTGGAAATTGGTTTGAAACCGATTGTAGTAGTCAATAAGGTAGATAAGCCGAACTGCCGTCCGGAAGAAGTATACGAAATGGTTTTCGACTTGATGTTCAGCCTCAACGCTACGGAAGATCAGTTGGATTTCCCCGTTATCTATGGTTCTGCCAAGAACAACTGGATGAGCACCGATTGGCAGAAGCCGACTGAAACGATCACTCCGCTACTGGATTGTATCATCGAGAACATTCCGGCTCCGACACAGTTAGAAGGTACTCCGCAGATGTTGATTACTTCTCTGGATTATTCTTCTTATACCGGACGTATCGCCGTAGGTCGTGTGCATCGCGGTACATTAAAAGAAGGTATGAACGTAACGCTTGTAAAGCGCAACGGTGATATGCTTAAAAGTAAAATTAAAGAACTTCATGTATTCGAAGGTCTAGGCCGTGTGAAAACAAGTGAAGTTTCTTCTGGAGATATTTGTGCATTGGTAGGTATCGACGGATTTGAAATCGGAGATACTGTTTGTGACTTCGAAAATCCGGAGGCATTGCCACCTATTGCAATCGACGAGCCGACAATGAGTATGTTATTTGCTATCAACGACTCTCCGTTCTTCGGAAAAGACGGCAAGTTTGTAACTTCACGCCACATCCATGACCGTTTGATGAGGGAACTCGACAAGAATCTGGCTCTTCGCGTAAAGAAGAGTGAAGAGGATGGTAAATGGATTGTTTCCGGCCGTGGTGTACTTCACCTTTCCGTACTGATTGAAACAATGCGCCGCGAAGGATACGAATTGCAGGTAGGTCAGCCACAGGTTATCTACAGAGAAATAGACGGTGTAAAATGCGAACCGATTGAAGAACTGACAATCAACGTACCGGAAGAATATTCCAGTAAGATTATTGATATGGTAACCCGCCGTAAAGGTGAAATGGTCAAAATGGAAAATACGGGCGAACGTATCAATCTCGAATTTGATATGCCTTCACGTGGGATCATCGGTCTTCGTACCAATGTGCTGACCGCCTCTGCCGGTGAAGCTATTATGGCACACCGTTTTAAAGAATACCAGCCATACAAAGGAGAAATCGAACGTCGTACCAATGGTTCTATGATTGCCATGGAAAGCGGAACCGCTTTTGCTTATGCTATCGACAAATTGCAGGATCGCGGTAAATTCTTTATCTTCCCGCAGGATGAAGTCTATGCAGGACAGGTGGTAGGTGAACACTCTCACGACAATGACTTGGTTATCAACGTTACCAAATCAAAGAAGTTGACCAATATGCGTGCTTCCGGTTCGGACGATAAAGTTCGTCTGATTCCTCCCGTTCAGTTCTCACTCGAAGAAGCATTGGAGTACATCAAGGAAGACGAATATGTAGAAGTAACCCCGAAAGCAATGCGTATGCGTAAAGTCATTTTGGACGAAATAGAGCGCAAACGTGCGAACAAGATCTAAAACAATTCACTTTAGATAAAACAAGAAAGCCCGTTGGAGAAGAATCTTTAGCGGGCTTTTCTTATTTTTTCAGCTCAACCATATTCAGTAACTTCCGCACAACCCAATAGCCGACTCTAGCTTCTGAAATACCTTTCTGCAACCGATGTGGACATACAAAATTATCATCTTTGATTTCCGCTTCCATATAATAGAAACAACAGAAAGGATCTAGTTCAAATGCCTTTGCATATTCCAGAATATGAGTCGAAATAAGAAAATGACAATTGGAATACTCCTTCAATAATTCATTTACCGCAACGGAAGCCTCAAATGCATCTTTAGCATTAGTCCCCCGAAACATCTCATCCAGAATGACCAGGCATTTCTTTCCGGTTCCCGCCTTTTGTAGAACTTCCTTAATACGAAGCACTTCCGCCATAAAATGACTTCGCCCGTCCCGCAAAGAATCAGGCAAGTTGATAGATGTATATATCCCCTCATAAACAGGACAAATCATTGACTTAACCGGAACGGGCAGACCGCAATGAGCTAACCAGACAGCCAGCGCCAAAGTCTTCAAAGTTGTCGATTTTCCCGCCATGTTGGAACCTGTAAAAAGACATATATTCCCACAGGACATTTCCCAATTATTCTTTTGCGCATTTTCCACAAAAGGATGTACAATACCTTCAACAGAGAACTCCATTGTCTGCACCATGGTCGGAGTGAAACAGAAATTCTTTGCCTTCGCTACCCGATGCGCCGTCCTGCAAACATCAAACATGTAGACAACAGACAACAACTCCCTTATGGACAATAACCGTGTACAACGAAATAAATAATCATATTTATCTATGGCATAATTCGACAAGCGTGCCTTTTCATCTAAAGTTTGTTGCAGAACTTCCTCTAATTCACTTCCATGCAAAAGTTCCTGTACCTTATCAGCTGTTTCTTTTAAAAGTTGTGGCATATTCCCCCCTGCTGCAATAGTCCATTTCTCCAAACGGTGCAACATGAGAAAAACCAATTTCACTCCTCGGGAAACCACATACCGGTTCGGATCATATCGTACAAGACGATCAATAATCGTCGCACATGAAAGTAATATATTTGCTCCCCTTATCTGTTCGCGATATTCCAGATAATATTCAATAAAGTCCAGTTCTTCCTCATTTAAAGGAAGTTCCGGCAAGAAATCCCAGGCGATAGCTTCCTGACGTTTACAAATCTCTTCCCAATCACTCAACGGATGCATAATCCAATCCAGCATCAGCGACTTTCCTTTCTTCGTTTCTGCTTTTAAAAACAAAGAACAAAGCGCCTGCTCACCATACACATTCCCTGTAACGTTCAAATCCGCATAAGTCTGTTTATCAGCGTCCAAATATACCATAGTGTGATTTTTATCCAACTTCACAAAAATAGACAAAGAAAGAATAGACTAGTAATAAAGAACTTTTTAATAAGCTTTTTTAATACAACAACACTCCCACTACACCAGCAAGACAGATCAGCAGAATAGGATGTAGCTCCCATTTCCATGTAATCAGAAAAGCACCGACAAAAATCCCAATACTTTTATAATCAATAAAGTTATCTTTGTTCATCATCAGTAAGGCTGCCGAAGCAATCAATGCCACAGACATAGGAAGCAGCCCCGACATCGCCGCCTTGATATACTTATTATCTTTGCATTTGGCAAAGAAATAAGAAATGAGCAATACTAAAATAAAAGAAGGCAAACAAACTGCCACAGTAGCAAGCACCGCTCCCCATACACTTTGTGTAACTGCATATCCCACGTAAGTAGCACTATTAATTCCAATCGGACCCGGTGTCATTTGCGAAATCGCCACTACATCCGTAAATTGCTGGGGAGTCAGCCAATGATGAATATCCACAATTTCGTGTTGAATAAGGGAAAGCATAGCATAGCCACCTCCGAAGCCAAACGTACCGATCTTCAGATACACCCAAAGTAATTGTAAATATATCATGCCTTTATATCTTTAATCTTATCTTTCAACCATAAAGTATAAACCAGTCCGCCCGCAATTCCCGCCAATACTACATAAATAGGAGAAAGTCCGAATTGCCAGATCAACACAGTAGCAATGAGGGGGGCCATCAACTGTATATATTTCAGCTTCAATGCCCTAACCGCAGATATGCAAGGGAATAAAATCAATGCCACCACTGCCGGCCGTATTCCGTTAAAGATACGGATCATCACCTCATTATCCTGAAAACGGGCAAAGAACATCGCAATCAACATCATAATAACAAAAGAAGGCAATATGGTAGCCAGTGCGCACACCAGGCTACCAATCACCTTATGAAGTTTATAACCTACAAAAATAGATATGTTTACTGCGAAAACACCGGGCAATGACTGGGTCAAGGCAAACATTTCCATAAATTCCTCTTTACTCATCCACTTTTTCTTGACTATCTCCCGTTCTATCAACGGAATCATGGCATATCCACCTCCAATGGTGAACATGCCAATTTTCGCAAATGTATAAAAGAGTTTCAAATAAGTAACAATCATTTTTCTGTCAGCGTTTTAGCAATTCCCCCTTCACGCTATCATACTTTAGTTGATAACTATGTCCTTTTACAGTTTTAAAAGACAAAGTCTTGCCGGCATATTTCACAATACATCTTTCACCCGACTTTGACAGGATAGTCGCTTCCTTCAAAAGTCCGTTCTCCCATATCATGTCTACCTCGAAATTTCCTTTCGCACATATACCCCGGACAGAGCCTTCCTTCCATGCATCCGGCAAAGCAGGAAGCAGTTGGATAAATCCCATGTGACTTTGCAGTAACATCTCCGTAATACCGGCCGTACCACCAAAGTTTCCATCAATCTGGAAAGGCGGATGCGTATCCCATAAATTATCAAGCGTACCGTTCTTCAGCAGATTAGCAAATAAGGTATAAGCATGATTGCCGTCCTGCAAGCGAGCCCACTGGTTCAACTTCCATCCCATACTCCAACCCGTAGCCCCGTCACCACGATGCACCAATACTACTTTGGCAGCTTCAGCCAATTCGGGAGTAGTGACAGGAGAAACCGTATGTCCCGGATGCAGACCAAACAGATGATTTACATGGCGGTGTTCATCTTTCGGATCGTCAATATCTACCGACCATTCCATTAATTGCCCATAACGGCCGATCTTATAAGGAACGAGATTGGCAAGCACCTGTTCCCATTCCTTACGTTCTTTCTTATCCACTCCCAATTCCTCGCTCGCCTTGATGGCATCCAATAGGATTTCACGCACAACGGCGTGTACAAATGTGGCCCCCTGATCAATAGGGCCATGTTCGGGTGAAGTGGACGGTGCCGCAGTATAAGTTCCGTCCGGCTTATGCCACAAATAATCAACTGCAAAATTGGCACTGCTCTTTATCAACTCATATCCTGTCTCTTTCAAGAATTTCAAATCCCGTGTATAGTCATAATACTCCCAAATATGCGTAGCTAGCCAAGGGCCTGCCATTGGATTAAAGTTCCACGACATATCTTGACTTTCCAGTGGAGCAGTAAACCCAAAGATATTAGCAGAAATAGATGCAGTCCAGCCCCTCGCACCAAAATAAGACTGAGCCGTCTTTTCACCCGGCTTCACTAATGTGCGGATAAAATCAATTAACGGCAACATGCATTCCTCCAAATTCGTAGAACAGGCAGGCCAATAATTCATCTGAATATTTATGTTATTATGATAATCAACACGCCAAGGCCCATCAACGTTATTATGCCAGATACCTTGCAGGTTGGCCGGCATATTGCCCGGACGAGAACTTGCAATCAGAAGATAACGGCCGAATTGAAAATAAAGTTCCTCCAGATAATAGTCCGGCTGCCCTTTCCGATAATTTTTCAACCGCTGCCCGGTCGGTAAATTACCGGTCTTTACCGTTGGATTCAGATTCAACTTCACCCGATTGAATAAAGCAGCGTAATCCTGATAATGCTCATTCAACAGAGCCGAATAACCTTTGGCCACCGCATTAGCCAGCCATTGGCCCGTTGTTTCGACAGGATTGACCCCGACATACGTTTTCGGATTCTTAAAGTCTGGAGCAAAGTTAGCCTTATAGTCAGTATCCGCAGTGACATAAAAGACAACTTCATCCGCTCCCTTCACGGTGAGTTTCCCATTTCTATTGACCAATGTTCCACCTTTAGTCTCCGCTTGGATACGGACTACATATTTCATTCCATTATTATCCAGCGCAGCCGAATAAACCAAGCCATTATCACCTTGAGCCACCATACTACCTGTCGATACCGGATTAGGAGCATAACTGAATATCAGGTTCTGCTTGCCCGGCCGGTCGGCACTGAAACGCATGACCAGCACATTAGCAGGATAAGAAATAAAATAATTCCGTTGGTACGCTACATCGTCTTTTTTAAACTGCACTACAGCCATAGCAGAGTCCAAAGAAAGAATACGCTTATAATCACTCATACCAATAATATTCAGCCCGGTCTCCACATAAAACTCTCCCATAGTCGTAAAACTACCGAAACGGAAAGGCTTTTCCCTGCTGCCCTCATAAGGTACTTCACTATTAAAATTCTGTCTCGTCAGCCTCTCCGCTTTAACTTGGTCTCCTTCCGTAAATGCTTTACGTATTTCATCAAGGATATGCGCTGACTGTTTATTGACATTCCAGTAGTAATCCGCTCCTTTCGCTGTGTTAGGACCACCCCGCCAAAGTGTCTTTTCATTAAAAGTAATCCGTTCAGCTTCGACCGATCCCATAATATTCGCCCCTATACTGCCATTTCCAATAGGCAATGATTGTGACTCCCATGCAGCATCCGGATTACGGGCTGTATCACCGGCGGTTTCCGGTTTATTTTCACCTTTCCACATATCCGGTCTGCCACCATACCATACGGCATGTCCTTGCAAAGTATTCGGAGCATCAAACCAAATAGCAAGTCCTTTTGTATAATCTGTCCCTCCGGCACAAACTGCAGAGGAGACAAGTAAAGTACTGATAAAAAATGAATAAAGTTTCTTCATTGTCATAGTATTTATTTTTTGGGGTTAAAAATCAACCTTGATATATTTCTTTTTCATCTGTCTAAATTCCATTTTTTTATCACAAACCTCCTCCAGCTTATTCTCTCTGATTACAACACCTTTACAACCATTTAAAATAAACAAAGGCTTTTGACGAAAATCGTCCGAAGAAGTACATTCTACATGATTCTCTTTAAAAATCAAATCCTTCGTACTTTTGGCGTATAACACCGGATTCCCAAATGTACGAAACGTATTACCTATGATACGCACATTTCTATGCACCGGACGTTCCGCATCCACCACCGTATTAGAAGGGTGCAACGCAATGACTGCATTTTCAGGTCCTCCACTATACGCACAGCCGATAAATATATTGTTCTGAATCAAAACATCATTCACCGGTCCCGATTCATACCAGCCTTCGGCATCTCCTTCTATCAGGATAGCGCTCATGCCCGTTTTATAATAAGTATTATCTGCAATCACTACTTTTCGGGGAGTAGTCATTAAGGTACCCCGCGTACTTGTCCTCGTAAAATAACAATGACGAATTTCCACTTCGGGCGTGCAACTGATATTCTCCACACAATCGTGATTCAGTTCCAATTCACCGGGAATATCCCGATTGAAGGTGACTTGAACAATACGGTCTGTCAACCGTTTCACAGCAACCACTTGCGCAGATGCAAAACGTTCCATAGTAGACGCCTTGACAAAAGCGACCGTATCCCCCTCAAAGTAAGCGTTATACCCATAGCTCTGTCCATGCATGAAACGCAAATTCAAAGTACGGGTGTTTATTTTCTCAACGGCACGCAAGTTAGTACCGTGCACATTTATCGGATCATCCTGTGCACCCGCAAAATAACAACCAACTATCTTCACCTTTCCACTACATCCGGAAAAGTGCATCATATCCGCAGAAGCTGCCAACAACCTGCCACTGCCTTCGCGCGGCATACATTTCACTTTATCCATGGTAATATTACGAGTGTATTGACTTACTATACCAAGCCCATGCATATAGTGCATCTGCACCCGGTTAAGTGTAATATCCCGGCTTTCGAAAATAAACCATCCCACCTGGTCACGAATAATGTCACGAATTGTCAAAGTATTCCCCACTTTCGGGCGAAATCCTTCCGGGACATGGAAACGTACTACATTCGGGGCCACCCCTTCCGCCTCCGCAGCAGCAAGCACATTCCACCCCTGACTATAACGGAAAGTACTATCAACAGGACTATATTCTATACAATGATTCTTGTTTGAACGCCAACCCTCACCAAAGAGGCTCATCCGCCCATTCACTATTTCATAACGTGTGTCACGATGTACAACAACTTCCACCTCATCATCTTCCACACGGGCAAATGTCATTTCCGAACCGGCAGGACGTTCAAAATCAATATGCAAATCTTTAAACACCAGATTCTTACAACGTTCGAGAGCGATAGTCGTCATTTTTCCGTGAAACATCAGCGTTGCTCCGTTTCCCTCAATCGTCAGATCTTTCATATCTTCAAACAGCAGACCGATAGTTTTCACTTTGGAAGGACACTCTTGTTCGGTCGATGTATTCGATATAAAATATTTCCGCCGGATAGCACCTTCGGGCCAGATATCATAACGCCCTTTCTCAAAAGAGAGCACGCGAGCACCACTTCGCTTACATTCACTAATAGCTTTCTGCAAACAGGTCACACAATTTTCATATGTATACGGATGTGCTCCGAAGTTTGAAACACGGATAGTATCTTTTTGTTGCGCCTGGGTAATACCGGAAATTCCGACTATTGACAAGCATATAAATAAAGCAATAAATCTCATAAGCAAATATGTATTAAAGAAGAAGTTGTCGCGTTACTTTATATTTATACAAAGATAGCGA
The DNA here is from genome assembly GCF_001915455.1 of Bacteroides sp. 43_46. Lineage (NCBI taxonomy): Bacteria > Pseudomonadati > Bacteroidota > Bacteroidia > Bacteroidales > Bacteroidaceae > Bacteroides > Bacteroides sp. 43_46. Next base: position 13,117 of record NZ_MNQN01000057.1, read on the forward strand.
ATTATGTTCGATTATTAAATAAAGAGCCGCCATCAAATCGCATTTATTCACATAAACCCGATTCTCCAGCGGCTCTAACCTTTCTTTAGTGAGAAATATAGCTATCTATTGAACTCTGTCACTTCAACGGACTCACTATTAATAATATTATTTCTTACTTGTCGTAAACATTATCTCTGCAATACTTGCATTTACACCATTATTACTACCCGTAACCAAAGCACGTATATATCTTCCTCTTACAGGTTCCGGCAACAGCAGGGTTTGGGCATTGGTCGCCTTTTCACTAGGGAAGTTCAATTGTCCCAATTCTGTCCAATGTTCTTCACTTTCACCTATGCTGAATATAACAGTTTTAGTATCTCCGTTACCTTGCCTTCTTGCCAGTTCTATCGAAAGAATATCCTGTTGTGATTTCATATCAATAATGATTTCGTGTGGCAATGGAGGATTAGCCCCTTCACCTTTCCATTGTGAGTGCCAGAAACTGGCAAGATCTCCGTCAAGGATACAGGTGGCAATACCATATTTACCATCATTTTCTCCAACCTTTTCTTCTGTCGAAGCCGAGATTCCCCAATCCGTTCTGTCTGCATCAACATATTGTTCGTGAACCGCATCCCAATCTTCTTTTGAAATGGTATAATAAGCAGGAAAATCCATTATTTTTTCCAAAGTTGGAATATCATCGAAAGCGTCATCAGCCGGCTTAAATGTAGATATCAACTTAAATGATGTCTTAAGGACCGCATCCGGTATAACCGTAAAAGTTTGCCCTTCATCTACTTTGATGATTTTCTCCTTTCCCTCATCATTTGTATACGTCAACGTAGTTCCGGTACACCCCTCTAACGGAACCCAATTAATCGTTACTCCGTTCAAATCTGCCGAGATCGAATTAATTCCTTGAGCTGATAGACTGGCCTGATAAGTGGAACCGTACACTTCACCCGCAATAGTTCTTACCAAAGACTCTTTACCAGTATCACTCCTCGTTATCATATTGAATATATATTTCCCTTCCGGAAGGTCAATAATCGTCGATATAGGATCCTTTATAACACGATTCTCCGGAACAGGAACTACCACAGGATTTTCATTTCCCTCCCACGTAATCACACAAGAG
>NZ_MNQN01000057.1:14342-15261 GCF_001915455.1 Bacteroides sp. 43_46
GACAAGCCACAAGCTATATATCTTATTATATTTTTCATAATCTGATTTTTTTAATTACTCTGTTGCAGGTTGTCCCCAGAAAGTCATTTCGCCAATCTGGGAATGTACACCATTACTCCAGCTTTCAACAAAAAGAATTCTTACATAACGGAAATTAGGTGCATCAATAGGAACTTCATGTTCATCACCGTTCTGTATATATTCAATATCTTCGTTAGTGATAACCGGATTATCTTGCCCAGAAGGTTTATAACACTCTACATCCATGATTTTCGTCCATTCTTCAAATGTAGGATATATGATGCCGTCTTCTTTTTCCACACCGCTATTATACATTTCGTCCGTAAGCTCCGTACAGCCATAAATCACATATTTCTTCAAATTATTGTGAGTGTAGGTCCAAATATTTCCATCTCCCCTGCGCTGCCACATCTTAAAACGACTTACCTTGGCAATCTGTCCCATGTCGAAAGTCACACATTTCCCCATACTTGCTTCATTATCATGGAAACAGTCAGTGTTATTATTACCCTGCCAGATATTCCGTATCGGCAAACCGCCGTTTACTGTACAGTCACCAGGCAAACGGGTCACTTCACTAAATTTCGACTTGTCAAGTTCCTCCTCATACAAAGGATTGCTTTCCAATTCCAAGGTTTCGGAATAATTATCCCAGCGGTCACGAATTCTATATCCTAACGTGATCGGTTCCGCAGCTAATCCTCGGATTTTAGCTTGCCCTTCCACTATACTGGAATAGAAATTCTCCAAAGAAACCCATTCTCCATTTTCCTTTTTGGTGACTTCCAGAATAATATTTTGTCGAGTCGGATTTTTCCACGTCAGACTCACTCCGCCAAAACTATCAGTAATCTTGAGTGACTCATAAATATATTCTACAGGAGGAGTTAACGGACTG
>NZ_MNQN01000058.1:0-1773 GCF_001915455.1 Bacteroides sp. 43_46
AGGGATTCAGAAGGCGAAAACTGCGACCGACGTAGTGCATGTGCGACAAGGAAAAGAACTGTCCGGGAGCCCCTTTTCATGCCGTACCCCGGCATGAGACCGCTTTCCTCTCCGGCTGTGGTGAAGGCTCTCCTGCTCCCTCTGCATTGCATATGCGGGTTGTTCCGCCTGTATCCACGTCAGCCGGTATTGCCTGCCCTTTCCTTGGTAGAAACGGCTTGTCGCAACAGGCGGCGTGACACAAACTTTTCCGGATATGGAGGAACATTCCGAAAAATACACCGTACATTTGTACATCGAACCAATAATAACCGAATAACCGTTAAAAGAACATGGCTAAAATTAAAGTCCAAAATACAGAAGTGACAGTCATCACATACAATGACAAGGATTATATCTCCCTGACCGACATGGTCCGCAATATGGAAAACGGTCCCGCCCTTATTGAAAAGTGGTTGCGTAACAAGAATACCGTCGAGTTTCTGGGCATATGGGAGGAGATGTACAATCCGGATTTTAATTCCCCCGAATTCGAGGGAATTAAAAACGAGGCCGGGTTGAACCGTTTCATCCTTTCCGTCAAACAATGGGTGGAAAAGACCAACTCCAAAGGTATCATCGCCAAGGCCGGACGCTATGGAGGGACTTACGCACACAAGGATATCGCGTTCGAGTTCGCCACGTGGGTATCCCCTCAATTCAAGCTGTACCTGCTGAAAGAGTTCCAGCGGTTGAAAGAGGAGGAGCAGGCCCAGCTCGGCTGGAGTGCGAAACGGGAACTGTCAAAGATCAACTACCGCATACATACCGATGCCATCAGGCAGAACCTGATACCGGTGGAAGTCACCCCCGCACAGGCCGGCGTCATCTATGCGGAAGAGGCGGACGTGCTCAACGTGGCCATGTTCGGGATGACCGCCAGGATGTGGCGTGAGCAGAATCCCGGTCTGAAGGGCAATATCCGTGACTATGCCTCCATCAATGAACTGATCTGCCTCTCCAATATGGAAAACCTGAACGCCGTATTCATAGACCAGGGCATACCGCAGGGCGAACGGCTCGTGAGACTGAATCGGATAGCCATCCAGCAGATGCGTGTGCTGGAAGATGATGGCGGACGAAAACTGCTTGAATGAGAATTCCGGCAGGCAACGCATCGGCATGTCCGTAAACGGGGCAAGGAGGTGAAATGCCGCCTGATCCACATTCATGCATGGGATATGGGATACTGAAGCTACGGAACGGCTTACGGCCTGATATCAAGTGTCATAACCGTTCCGTGGCGGGGTATTGTCCGGAACACATTCCCGAATGAGGTCTTCCATGATTTTAAAGGACTCCGTATTTCGAAAGGAACAACGTACACATACAATTTCTCCGGAACGGCTAACCTTCCTGTCACTTCCCTGTAATCCTCCCCAAAATCAACACTGCCGTATAAACCGCATGAAAGCCCGGACATGCTTCCTGTTTCCAATCCCATATCCGTTCCTTCCGCAATATCACATATTGCCGTTCTCATTCCATATCCTTGAATATTTCTCCAAACATGCCGAAGACAGAAAAACCGCATGGTATTTTAGATTCTCACCGGACAGGCAATAGACAGGAGGAATCCGTCATCCTCATTTCTTGCGGCAAAAATAGTTGTTTTTCAGGCCGGTCCCGCAAGGCGGCCCTTCGGGCTGGTTGCTCGTGAAAAAATCTTCCTCACGCTTCGCGTGAGCGTATTTTTTCACGGCAAGCCTTGCCGGAGACCGCCGAAAAACAAAC
>NZ_MNQN01000058.1:1883-11631 GCF_001915455.1 Bacteroides sp. 43_46
ACTGTTCAACGAGTGGTTCACAAAATCCTATGACAGGTTGAGAGGAACGTTACGCCGGTACGGAATGCTGGACGAGGACAATTTCCATGACACCTACCTTTTCGTAAGAAGGCAGGTGCTGGTTCCCGGAAAGGACATAACGGACTATGACGCGTATTTCATCGGATGCTACAAAAAGGCGGCCCTGGCAAAGATTAAAAGGGAGAACCGGTATGCACACCCTGAAGATGATTTCTTCCTCCGATGTGGCGAGGAGGCAAAATTCCTTTCCGAGGACGACCTGAACGGGTGCGAGAGGCTGGTTAAGGACATACTGCGTTTCGTAAGGCAGAAATTCTCCTACGAGGAATACCGGATGTTCATGCTCAGGTTCTATGAGGCGCAGTTCTCGTTCAAGGCGCTGGCGGAATGCATGGGTATCTCGGCATCGGCCATATCGCAGAAAGTATGCAGGATAGTGGACGCAGTACGTACCCACAGCGGTTTCGCATGGAGAAGTCAGATGCTGGCGGTGGAAAGCTTCATGTATTGAAAAACGAAAACAGTTCAACCGATAAAAGAAGGACAATTATGGCACTGATAGTATACAACAGGGAAAACTCCCGTCCGCAGGAAGTCACATACAAGGGTAAGCGGACCATCAACCTTGACAGCAGGGGGACTGTCTATCTGTCAAAGACGATGTCAATCGAATTGGGAATCCTCGGCGGCGGACGGGTGAACTTCGCCCACGACGACGAGACGGGTGACTGGTATATCTGCCGGGCTGACGACAGCGAGGGGTTCATCGTCTGGAAGGACAAAAGATGCGCAAGGTTCTCGGCGGGGTTTATCGTGCAGAGGCTCATGCGGCAGGCGAAGGTGGAAAGGAAGAGCGTGCAGTTCATGATGGCGAGAATGCCGGTGGAGATTGGCGGGGTAGCCTATTACAAGATACTGCTCTCGAACCCGATACTCAGATAAAGGCATGGGCCGGAGGAGTCCGGCTGTATATGACATGACGGAAACAGGCGCATCCGACGGGACAGGAGCCCGGAGGGTGTGCCTGTTTTTATGCGCCGCCATTACGGGAACGGACCGTTCTATCGATACACGGCCCGCCCCAATTTCATAATGACATAATGGAATAAAGGCCTTGAGAATAAAAGTAGTGCCCTTTGCAATATAATAAAATTGGAAGCGTATGAAAAGAACTTTTGTAATTAATTGGATTTTGATAGATTTATTCATTGTGTCTGTTATATCTTGGTTTAGACCGCATGTGACTGGGCGTGGGAACAGCCATGAAATCTGGCATAATTTGGCTATGTTTCATGTTTTGGGCAGTGTGCTGTTCCCTGTTGCCATAATATTCCATATGGCAACACACTGGGATTGATATAAGGGAATCATAAAAAAATGGAATAGGCAAAAAAACAAGGCCACAGCTGTTCTCTCTATCATATTTTTACTGCTGTCCCTATTTCCCGTAGGGGATGTGGGGAACATAGAAAGCAGCCTGAAACGCACAGGCGAAAAGGCCGGCTGCAATGTCCGCGTCAGCCCACACACAGCCAAATATACATTTGCCAATGATAAAAAGCAAGTATTCCTTCCGCTTAAATATCTCATAACCAGCACTGAACAAATAATGTCTGCTTCCATGTCATTCCTGTCCTAATAAGCAACATTGCATTCTTAGTATTTAGTCGTTGCAAGGTGGCAACTCTTTATGAAAAATTATATTGGAAACTTATATAACAGAAAAACATACCTCATTAAAATCTTAAATAATTTGACTCTTGCTAAAAAATATTTCCAAAAAAATGCAGGAAAATAACTTTTTTATTAAATGTATTTATATATTTGCATATAAATATCAAAATAACCTTTTTTAAAAAACTAATTTGTTAACATATTAACTTAAATATTTAATCTATGACAAAAACTATTTAAAAACCATTTCTACAATTCACCAATCAAAACAAAAATTGTTTCAAATACATTTTTAATATTAAATCTATGAAAAAAAATCAACTAAAGCTGATAAGCGTGATGTTGCTTTTATCTGGATTTTCTACCGGATATCTTCAAGCCGCACATTATGCAGCAACTACGGGCATGTATTCTGCGCAACAGAATAATGTATGCACAGGCATCGTGGTGGATCAAAACGGTGAGACCGTTATTGGTGCATCATTGGTTGTCAAAGGTACAACCAACGGAACTATAACCGGACTGGATGGTGACTTTAGTATTCCTAATGTAAAAAAAGGTGATATTATTGTTGCCTCATATGTAGGTTATGTAAATGTGGAAGTTGTGTGGAATGGAAAACCTTTAAAAATCATTTTGAAAGAAGATTCCAAAACTTTGGATGAAGTGGTAGTTGTAGGTTATGGCAGTACTACCAAACGTGACTTGATTGCCTCTGTATCAACGGTAAAGACTGACCAGATGGCAAATATTCCTGTTACCAACATTGCACAAGGTCTGGCAGGGCGTGCCCCCGGCTTGATTGTGCAAGCCAGCGGAGGTGGTATCAATTCAACTCCCAGCATCAGTATCCGTGGAGGAGGAGCTCCCATCTATGTGATTGACGGGGTTATCCGCTCTGCTGCCGACTTCCAAAATTTAAGTCCGGATGATATTGAGGCAATGTCAATATTGAAGGACGCCTCGGCAACGGCAGTTTACGGTTCACGGGCTACCAACGGTATTATTCAGGTGACTACCAAGCGTGGAAAGGAAGGCAAGCCCACTGTTGAATACGATTTCAACATGAGTTTTTCACAGCCATCTATCTGGCCGGAAAAAATGGGGTCTTATGACCGTGCTGTCTATGCCAACATTGCCCGTGCCAATGATGGTGCCGAACCTATGTACAGTGAAGAAGCGTTGGAGGCTTTTCGCACCGGTAGCGATCCGTTGAACTTTGCCAATACTGACTGGCGTAAATTAGTGTTGAATGACTGGGCTCCACAAAGTAAGCATTCGATACGTGTAACCGGAGGATCACAAAACAACCAGTATTATGTTTCTTTGGGACATATCGACCAGAATTCGCTTTATAAAAACGACAACCACTGGATGAAACGCACGAATTTCCGTTTGGCACAGTCTTCGTTCATTGAGTCCATCGGTCTGCGCATTAATGCAACCATTGACGGTTATTGGCAAAAGACCACCCATCCCAATACCTCCACGGCGAGCAATTATTATGCGGTTTTCTCACACATAAACGACCGGCCCTCCACTTATCCGGGTGTCAACAAGTATGGACTTCCCTATAACCTGACTGATAATCCGGTGGCGGAAACAGCCAAGGATGCTGGTTATAACCGTAATGTTGACAATGTGATCAACGGTCGTGGCGAAGTGGTCTGGGAAGTGCCTTGGGTGGAAGGTCTGAAGGTACGTGCAGCCAGCAATTATCGCTATTACGGTTCCAAGAATAAAAGTTGGCGTAAAGATGCCGCCCAATATGATTGGGATTCACAAGAAGCCACTTATGCCAACAAACCCCAACTTAGTGTGACTAACGGGTCAGGCTATTCATTCACCAATCAGGCATTTATAGAGTATGCCAATCTGTTCGGCAAACATTCATTGTCGGCTTTGGCAGGTTTTGAGCAATACTATGAATGGGGTGACAGTTATTGGGGGAAGCGTACCAACTATACATTTGACATAGATCAGATTGAGGTTGGTGATGCCAATTCCCAAACCAATGGCGGTAGTGAAGTCGAACTGGGACGCGCTGCTTGGATCGGGCAGGTGAAATATAATTATGCCAATAAATATTACGCGGAAGGAAGCATACGTTATGATGGTTCTGACAGGTTTGCACCCGGCAACCGCTGGGGCGCTTTTTTCAGCGGATCGTTAGGATGGGTGGTGACGGAGGAAGGCTTCATGCAACCACTGGTAGAAAAAAATATCCTGAACTCATTGAAGCTCCGCCTCTCTTATGGTGAAACCGGTCTGGATGAGTCTGCGGGCCGTTTCCAATATATGACCACCTATAGTTATAATCCTTATGCCTATGTTGTTAACGGAAAATATACTCCCGGATTTACAGAAGGAAACTTGGCTTCTCCGGACTTGACATGGTATACCACCAGACAGATGGACTTCGGTTTTGACTTTGCTTCCTTGAACAACCGCCTTTATGGCTCATTTGATTATTTTTACTACTCGACAAAGGGCTATTTGGTGGCTCCGCGTGGTGACAGTTATCTCAATACCGCCTTGGGCGTAGGGCTGCCCAGGGTAAAATCGGATAGTGAACACCGTCGTGCCGGATTTGAACTTCAACTGGGCTGGAGAGATGATATCGGTGACTTTAAGTACGATGTGTCAGCCAATCTCACCTACTTTGATGAACTGATGGCCCTGGATGAAAGTGAAGGTGAGTCATCCGTGATGAATCCATATCAACGGACTCAGCAGAATAAAGGATATTACGGTCTGCTGTATCATAACTTAGGATATTACGTAAGTGCTGAGGACGTTTACAATTCGGTAGGTTTTACCGGTGCCTTGAATTCTGGTTATCTTACAGCTGGCGATATAAAGTATCAGGATACGAATGGCGACGGTCAGATTACTGATGCGGACAAACGCCGTTTGGGAAAATCAGGCAAGCCGCGTGGACAATTCGGCATCAATTTAAATATGAGTTATAAGGGCTTTTATCTGAGTGCCCTGTTCCAAGGATCTACCAAATTTAATATGTATGTTGCAGGTAGTTTGGGTATGCAGACCGGCCAGACCTACGGCATGCCAGTGGCTTACGATTATCAAACAGACTTTTGGACTCCGGATAACCGTGACGCACAATACCCGCGTCTGATGGCAAATACAGCTTTGAATCAGAATAACAACTACGCAAGCAGTGACTTTTGGCTGATTAACGGTGCTTACCTGCGTATGAAGGACTTTCAGTTCGGCTATGATTTTAAATACAGCCTGCTGAAAAATGTCTCTTGGCTGACCCGTTGTAAGATGGGCATATCCGGTCAGAATATTTTTACCATTTCGCAAGCGACCAAATATGGAATGGATCCGGAACCGTCCGATACCAACTATTACGGTTATCCGGTTGAAAGAACCATAGCATTGACTTTAAATTTAGGATTTTAAATAATTGTATGATGAGAAATATATATAAATATGGAATATTGGGTATCAGCCTTATGATACTGAACTCTTGCATCGACACGCTGGATACACGCCCGACAACAAGTTTTGATGATGAGACCGTATGGGGCAGCAAAGCCACCGTGGAAGGTTTTATCAACTCCACCTATGATGCAGTAATTAATAGCGGATATGCCGGCAGTGGATCCAGCATTTCCTGGGAAGCAAGAACTCCCAACGGTGTGCTCTGCTCACAGGTTGGCGAGGGTATTGACAACGTAGCCACAGAATTGGGATTGAGCACAGGCAATGATTGGGGAGTCAACCGTTTTGGCTTGTTGCGTAAAGTCAATATGATTATTACCAATGTGCAAAACAGCTCTACCTTAAACGAAACAGAAAAGATAGAGCTAAAGGCACATGGAAACTTGATGCGTGGTATGATTTTCTTTGACCAGGCACGTAAGATGGGACGTTTTGTTCCTGTAAAAGAAGTCTTTACAGTTGAGAATCCTGAGGCTGTCAATATTCCGATGACCGAGGATGTATCGGAAAGCTACAAGTTAATCATAGAAGATTTGCAAATTGCGGCAAACGACCTGCCGATCGAGAATGCTTCTGGTTTGCCAACACGTTGGGCGGCGGGAGTTTTACTGAGCCGAGCCGCCCTGCAAGCCTATGCCTATACCGGTGATGCCTCTTATCTGGACGTGGCTATTACAGCTGCCAATGATGTGATCAGCAATAGTGGGGTTGAGTTAAGCAATTCAAACGGTCTTTTCAACGAAACGGATTTATATAATCCGGAAATTCTCTGGGGATATTACCGTGAAAAAGAAAATACGTATGTCTCCAGTTTTGAAGAACTGATGCGTACTTATCCGAATGTTTCCACCGATAACGTGATCAATTCCCAATCGCCGGTAGCATTAAAACAGGCAAATGGGCAGACATTCGAAGGGTGGGCCATTTACTTTCCCACACAAGACCTGGTTGACCAGTTTCTTGTGACCGATGAGGAAACCGGTAAGGCAATGCCTTGGTATGAAACTTCCCAATATAAAAATAACGTAACCGTACTTGACCCTTCCAGTATTACCGAAGCAGGTCAGGTAGATGCATACAAGCAAGTAAATGGTGATGCGCGCCGTATTCCTACGCCACAAGATTTAAAGCAGCTTAACAAAAGCTATCCCACTTTTACCCGTTACCATCAGTTAAACAAGGGGGCTGACCGGGATTTGAGCGAACTGATGTACAGCGGGCGTGACCGCCGTTTCTATACTGCCATAGTTTATGACAAATGCTCCTGGATTGGTGAGACTGTTGAGCTCAATTTGGGTGGAAACCTCTCAGCAGGTGTCCGTGACAAGGAAGATGGAGGCTGGTACAATACCACTACCGGTTATTATTGGCGTAAAGGCAACATTGAAAACCCTACACCCAGAGCTTACCATAATTGCCAGGTGGCATTGCATTTCAATATCGTTCGATTGGGAGAGGCCTATATGAACCTTGCTGAAGCCTATCTGCTGAAACATGATGTGCCCAATGCGGTGAAAGCATTGAACATGACACGTACCATACATGGCGGATTGAGCGAGTCTACTGCCGCTACAGAAGAAGAAGCGTGGACGGATTATATTCGTGAACGAAACTGTGAGCTGACTAATGAGGGCGGTGACATTTATTACAGTTATCTGCGTTGGGGGAAATATGGCGGTTATGCCAATCATGGTCGTGATGCCGGAGATATCATTTATGACCTTGACCGGCCGGTATACAAAATGTCCATCAGCCGGGACCGGAGCAAGTTGCTGGTTGGTCAAATGACCCTGAACAATAGCGCCCAGCGTAAATTTACAGAAAAACGCTATCTTTTGCCAATTAACCAAAGTTTTCTGAATACCCGTGAGGCTTATGGTTTGGATCATGTACAAAATAAAGGCTGGTAATCCATTAATTTATAGACAATGAATATGAAAAAAATATTTAATATTATTACAATCTTGCTTTTGACTGTATTTACAACATCTTGCCTGGATAGCAATCTCGAAGATCTGGATACATATAAAGGCAAAGATATCATCGGCATAGCCGGTGTTTATCATCGTTATTATGGTTCTCAAACCATTCCCGGCAGTGGTGAACAACAAGTTCTGCAATCGGCCTTGAGTTATGATAATTTTCAGGCGGATGCAGAAACAGGAACAAGTTCTTTTGAATGCAAGCTTCCCAGCAATTTCCCGGCTGAAGAAAGACCTAAATTCACGATGTCAAATGTAGTGGTTTCACTTAATATTTCTACAGCAGCCATGATTCAACCCATAGATGGAGCAGCCGTACTGGGTAAACCGGGGGACTGGAGCAAACCCAACAAATATGAAATCACCGCTGCCGATGGAAGTAAAAAAGTATGGACTATTACAGCGTATTTCTTACAAGAATAATTTCCTGAACAAATAATTGAAGAATCGGGAAGATTTGATGGGGTGGAAACGGCTGCGCTGTCCATCTCATCTCTTCCTTAAATATTAAAATACTAACATAATACATGAGTATGCGTAAAACATTATTTTCAATAGCGACGGCTTTATTATGCTTTACTGGTTGTACGTCAGTCCCTAAAACTTGTGAACAGCCTTATGAACCCATTCAGATAGCCGTACCCGAACGTCCTGCCGGGCAACAGGATGCGGTTGGACTGACAGCACCTAAAATTGACACGGTCCGTGTAGGTTTTATTGGGGTGGGCATGCGTGGCATCAGTGCCGTGGAGCGTTGGACCCACATCCCGGGTGTACAAATCAAAGCGTTGTGCGATTTGCGTCCTGAACTGGTGGAAAAGGCACAAAAGACGCTGGTCAGTTCCGGTATGCCGGAAGCTGCGACTTACTCAGGTGCGGAAGATGCTTGGAAACAATTATGCAACCGTGACGACATTGACCTTGTTTATGTTGTAACGGACTGGAAACATCATGCCGAAATGGGTGTCTACGCCATGGAACATGGCAAACATGTAGCCATTGAAGTTCCTGCAGCCATGACACTGAACGAAATATGGGCACTGATAAATACATCCGAAAAGACACGTAAGCATTGTATGCAATTAGAGAATTGCGTATATGACTTTTTTGAATTGACCACATTGAATATGGCACAACAAGGCTTGTTTGGTGAAATTCTGCATGTTGAAGGCGCTTATATCCACAATTTGGAAGAGTTTTGGCCTTACTATTGGAACAACTGGCGGTTGGACTATAACCGTGCTTTCCGTGGTGATATTTATGCCACCCATGGCATGGGACCGGCCTGTCAGTTACTTGACATTCACCGTGGTGACCGTATGAAAACGTTGGTGGCAATGGATACCAAAGCTGTAACCGGTCCGAAATTAGTAAAACAATACCAGAAAGAAAGCGCACCGGATTTCCAAAACGGTGACCATACCATGACCTTTATCCGTACCGAAAAGGGAAAAACGATTCATATTCAACATGATGTAATGAATCCACGCCCTTACAGCCGCATGTATCAATTGACAGGTACCAATGGATATGCCAACAAATATCCCATTGAGGAGTACTGCTTCCGCCCCGACCAAATCCGGACCGTTGATATGCCTGACCATGAGAATCTCAATATGCATACGGCTGTTTCCAATACGGTGAAAGAATCCTTGATGAGAAAATATAAACATCCTATCCATCAGGAATTGGAAGAAGCTGCCAAGAAGGTAGGCGGGCACGGTGGAATGGATTATATAATGGATTACCGTCTGGTATATTGCCTGCGTAATGGATTACCGTTGGATATGGACGTATATGATTTGGCAGAATGGTGCTGCATGGCTGAGCTTACCCGGATTTCAATAGAAAACGGAAATGTTCCTGTAGCTGTTCCTGATTTTACTCGTGGTTATTGGAATAAAATACAAGGATATCGTCATGCTTGGACAGAATAAATTGATTCTGACAATATAAAATACTGACTGTGTATATAGCTGATTTAGGTTAATTAACAACAAAGATTTGTCTAAAAACACCTGTTGTGAAATATGTGTTTTTAGACAACTTTTTTATAGAAATTATCCATCTTTCTATAAATATTATCTATAGGCATTGGTACATTTTTCCAAATATATCACAAAAATCCTTGCGGTAGATTTCTTTTCCACACAGTTTGTAGTTCATATTATAGATTTATGCATCTTTGTCCTCAGTGTTTTAATCCTTCTTCGGAACATAATGACTCTTTTGCTTTCCGCCTGTATTTCCTGAGCCTGTGATTCTGTATGAATCTTTATTCTTAAAGATACGAAATCTTAGGTAATAACAAGCCTTTGTTTGTGAAAGTCAGGGCTTTGTGCATGAATAAAGAAGGTGTGACACACCTCCTTCATTCATGATCCCATACGGAACTTTCCTAAAGTTCCTCCGGCCTGGTTCTCGCCTCCCGGTAGCAGCTGTCAAGCAGCTTCTCGATATCGGAAGAACGGTACAATATCTTGCCGCCCAGCCGGGTGAAGGCAAGCAGGCCGCTGTCACGGTACTGTTGCAGGCTGCGGCGGCTCACTTTCAGCTTTTCAGCCAGTTCGCGGTCCGTATAGAAGTTCTCGCCCGCCATC
>NZ_MNQN01000059.1:0-3020 GCF_001915455.1 Bacteroides sp. 43_46
CAAATTATTTATTGTAGAACCGTCATTCAGTGCGATAAAGTTTACTTGTTTGCTACCTCTGCGGGTGCGAACCCATCCTTTCACATTGACCATAGCGCCGATATCCGTACGCTTCAACAGATCAACAATTTTTGTTCTACCAATCTTTTCCATTTAACTTATTCTTTTTAGATACAAGAAGACGAGGTTTAAAACGCAAGATTCATTTTTTCCTGCTTTCTTTCCCCGTCCTCTGTCAAGTTGTTATTTATTAACTTATTATTCAAACGAACCCATGCGGAGGTAGTTTACTTCTGCTTCCGACAGGTAACGCCAGTCTCCGCGACGCAAACCTTTTTTAGTCAGTCCGGCGAAGAATACACGGTCGAGTTTTACTACTTTATAACCCAGTGATTCGAAAATACGGCGAACGATACGGTTCTTACCGGAGTGAATTTCGATACCTACCTGGTCTTTCTTGAAATCATCGGTATAGCTGATAGCGTCTGCATGGATTTCACCGTCTTCCAACTGGATGCCGGCTGCAATCTGATCCATATCCGCTTTTGTCAGGTTCTTGTCCAGATGAACATGATAAATTTTCTTTTTCAGAAATTTCGGATGTGTCAGCTTGGAAGCCAAGTCACCGTCATTTGTCAGTAACAGTACACCAGTCGTGTTACGGTCAAGACGTCCTACCGGATAGATACGTTCGTTACAAGCGCCTTTTACCAAATCCATTACCGTACGGCGCTCCTGCGGATCATCCGATGTGGTAACAGTATCTTTCGGCTTATTCAGCAATACATATACCTTACGTTCGATGCTAACCGGTTCATCGTGGAATTTCACGACATCCGAGCGTTTGATTTTTGTACCCAATTCAGTAACAACTTCACCATTTACAGAAACCACACCTGCTGTAATAAATTCATCAGCCTCACGACGTGAACAAACACCGGCATTAGCCAGGAATTTATTCAGACGAATCGGTTCGTTCGGGTCAACAAACTGTTCCTTGTACTCGATTTGTTTCTTTATGCTATATTTAGCATTCGGGTCATAATCGCCGGTACGTGGACGAGGACGGTAACCGCCCTGACGGTCATTATTGAATCTCGGACGATAGCCACCACCGTTGTTGCTGCGATAGCCTCCACTTTCGCCACTATTGAAGCGAGGACGATACGGGCGGTCACCACCTTCGCGGTTGTAAGGACGCTGAGGACGGTCGCCACCTTCACCACTATTGAAACGGGGACGATACGGACGATCACCATAAGAGCGTTGTTCGCCGCCTTCACGGTTGTAAGGACGCTGAGGACGGTCGCTGCCGTCAGAATTCGGATTAAATCTCGGACGATACGGACGATCGATTGTAGGAAGGGCGTTGAGGACGATCACCATAAGAACCACCTTCGCGGTTGTAAGGACGTTGCGGACGGTCGCCACCTTCACTATTGTTATTGAAGCGAGGACGATACGGACGATCACCGCCTTCACGATTGTAAGAAGGACGTTGCGGACGGTCGCCATAAGAGCGATCACCATACGAACGCTGTGGGCGTTCGCCCCCTTCATTGTTGGCATTAAATCTCGGGCGATACGGACGATCCCCACCTTCACGGTTGTAAGAAGGACGATACGGACGTTCTCCTCCCTCTCTGTTGTACGACCTGTTACCATCACGGCCGGCACCTCATTTTTTTATTCGAATAAAATTAGACTTTGGCCTCACGGCCTATTTAAAAAACACGTTTATTGTATAAGTAAACAATTAAAGCCCCGTATAAGTATGCGGAGTAATTGCTCTTAACTCTTTTTTAATATCTTCGTTTACATTCAGTTCTTCGATAAACTCTTTGATAGAATTTTCCGTAATCGCCTGATTTGTCCGCGTCAAAGCTTTCAACGCTTCATACGGATGCGGATAAGCCTCACGGCGCAGGATTGTCTGGATAGCCTCAGCTACTACGCTCCAGCAGTTATCCAAATCACGGTAAATAGCCGGTTCATTCAATAATAGTTTGCGAAGTCCTTTCAAAGAACTCTGAATTGCAATCACAATATGCCCGAAAGGTACGCCTACATTACGCAGAACGGTAGAGTCGGTCAAATCACGCTGCAAACGGGAAACCGGAAGCTTCACAGCCAAATGTTCCAGAATGGAAGTGGCGATCCCCAAGTTTCCTTCCGCATTTTCGAAGTCAATCGGGTTCACTTTGTGCGGCATTGCGCTCGAACCGACTTCTCCGGCTTTTATCTTCTGTTTGAAATACTCCATAGAGATATATTGCCAGAAGTCCCGGTTCATATCTACCATTATAGTATTGATACGCTTCATTGCATCAAAAACAGCAGAGAGGTTATCATAGTTTGAAATCTGAGTCGTATATTCTTCACGTTCCAGTCCCAGTTTTTCTGCAACGAAACGATTACCGAACTGTTTCCAGTCATACTGAGGATATGCCACATGATGTGCATTGTAATTGCCGGTAGCACCGCCAAACTTAGCGGTAATCGGGCAAGCCTTCAACATAGCCAGCTGACGTTCCAAGCGGTAAACGAATACCATTACTTCTTTACCTAAACGGGTAGGAGAAGCCGGCTGACCGTGTGTTGCATAAGTTTTTAACTGTGCAATCAGTTCTTCAATCAACGGATAATACACTTTATCGAGCGCTTCCTTGATAGAAAGAGGAACAGACGTATTGTTTATATCCTGAGAAGTCAGTCCGAAGTGAATGAATTCCTTATAGTCATCCATCCCCTCCATTTTGTCAAATTCTTCTTTCAGGAAGTATTCTACGGCCTTCACATCATGATTGGTTACACTTTCGATATCTTTAATACGCTGTGCATCTGCTTCCGAAAAGTTACGGTAAATATTACGCAGAGTTTCAAACACACTGTTATCGATTCCTTTTAATTGCGGCAAAGGGAGTTCGCACAAGGTGATAAAGTATTCCACCTCTACCTGTACACGGTATTTAATCAGTGCAAATTCAGAGAAATAAGCTGCCAAAGCTTTAGTTTTGCCT
>NZ_MNQN01000059.1:3029-3396 GCF_001915455.1 Bacteroides sp. 43_46
ACCATCAATCGGAGATATGGCCGTTAATACATCAAGTTCCATACGTTTTCTTAGATAATTATCAGACTGCAAAATTAACTCTTTTTCCTGAGTTATAAGGCAAAAGGACAAAGAAAGTTTGTATAAAAGAGGTAAGAAATAAAAAAAGTCTCACGAATTTCTTCGTAAGACTTCCCTTTTGGTAGTGGGCGTTGACGGATTCGAACCGCCGACCCTCTGCTTGTAAGGCAGATGCTCTGAACCAGCTGAGCTAAACGCCCTTGTTAATGAGCCGGAAGTGTTTCGTTTTTGTGTGGGCGTTGACGGATTCGAACCGCCGACCCTCTGCTTGTAAGGCAGATGCTCTGAACCAGCTGAGCTAAACGCC
>NZ_MNQN01000059.1:3496-25411 GCF_001915455.1 Bacteroides sp. 43_46
CAAACTATAATTATTTTTTTCAGTCCCTACGTCGGATTACACGCGCCGGATTCCCGACTGCGATACTATCATCAGGAATATCTTTCGTCACGACACTTCCCGCTCCTATCACACAACGATCACCAATCGTCACACCGGGACATATAATAGCTCCGCCACCAATCCAGCAGTCCTCACCAACCGCCACCGGATAAGCGTATTCCTTGGAGCCTCTTCTTTCCAAATAATCCATCGGATGATGCGGTGTGTAAATCTGCACACAAGGCCCGATAAGCGTATGAGCACCAATCGTGATATATCCGCCGTCCAGAAATGTGCAGTTAGCATTGACAAACACATGCTCGCCTAGCTTGATTCCGTCCCCATGATCGCAATAGAAAGGCGGACAAATAACCGAAGTTTCAGGAATCCTCGGCACCAGTTCTTCCAGTAATTTCCTGTACCCTTCATCATACGTACTCATTCCCCGCATACGAGCCAACAATTTCTTGGCATGCTCAAAACGCACCTGCAACTCCGGCGAAGACATATCTGCCAACAGGCCGTTACGCATCTTTTCAACTTCCGTCATACTCTTTATCCTCCCTGACCATTAATAAATACAAACCGCCTCTCATCCGAAAGAGCCTCATCAAACTCGAAGCCTTCCCACGAAAATCCTTTCAAATCTTCCGGATTCTCTATTCTATTTTTCAAGATAAAACGCGTCATTTCACCACGAGACATCTTGGTATATATTACCACCGTAGCCAGTTTTCCGTTCTTCCACACATGAAATTCAGGGGTCACGACACGCACTTCTTTCTCCACCCGTTTCCAGTCAAACAAACTTTTCATTTCGTCACTGGCCAGATTGCATAAAATACCTCCCGCCTGTTTGATGTCTTGTATAAACGTATCCGTCAGGCGCGACCGCCAATAAGAAAACATCGTCTGATTACCCAACTCCGGCAATACCACATCTCCTTCGAGACGATAGGGGCGAATCACATCCAGCGGACGCAACAAACCGTAACAAAAAGATGTCAGCCGCAAATGTTCCTGTGCATATTCGAGTTCTGAGGCAGAGAAGTCTTTCGGATTCAACCGCTTGAACACGATTCCCGTATAAGAGAACAAAGCCGGCAATTCCGGAGTTTCTTCCGCATGGAAAGCCTGATAACGCTTATAATTCTCTACTGCTATTTTAGCATTCACACGCAACAAACGTTCCAGATCGCCGACAGCAAACTGCGACATCTGCAAAGCTATCTCAGAGGCTTCCTTTTGAAAACGGGGAACCGTAGTCAAAGGAACCTTCACCTTTGAAACATCACTCATTGTCTTGGCACAAGATAAAAGCACAAGCATATTTCAACTACTAATTACAAGTTACTAATTACGAAGTAGCAAAGATAAAAAATAAAACAAGAAAACCCGCTATTAACAGGCTGTCAATAGCGGGCACTTATTAAGAATTATAATAGTTCTTATTTGTATTCCTGCCAGCTCTTAATCTGAATATCACTCAGCTTCAATTCACAGAACGCTTCGATAAAGGCACTTGCCAGACGGGCATTCGTAATCAACGGAATGTTATGATCGATCGCACCGCGACGGATACGATAACCATTCGTCAACTCACGTTTACTGTGATTCTTCGGAATGTTAACGATCAAGTCGAACTTGTGATCGGCAATCATCTTCATTACATTGTTTTCCGCACCCGGTTTTTCATCCGGCCAATAAACCGGAGTCGTATCTACACCGTGAGCATTCAAGAAGGCAGCAGTACCGGCGGTAGCATAAATCTGATATCCTTTGGCAAACAACATACGGCTTGCATCCAGCAAATCAACTTTAGACTTCATTGCTCCGGAAGAGAACATTACCGCCTTTTCAGGAATCTTAAAGCCGGTAGCAATCATTGAGTTCAGCAGTGCTTCGGAGAAATCATCACCGATACATCCCACTTCACCCGTAGAAGACATATCTACGCCTAATACAGGATCGGCCTTATGCAGACGTGAGAAGGAGAACTGCGATGCTTTCACACCGATCCAGTCAATATCAAAAGCCGATTTATCAGGACGCGAGTATGGAGCGTCAAGCATGATGCGGGTAGCCGTTTCGATAAAGTTACGTTTCAGTACTTTAGATACGAACGGGAAACTACGAGAAGCACGCAAGTTACATTCAATGACTTTCACCTCGTTATTACGAGCCAGGAACTGGATATTGAACGGACCGGAGATATTGAGTTCCTTAGCAATCTGACGGCTGATCTTCTTGATGCGGCGGGCAGTTGCAAAGTATATCTTCTGTGCCGGGAACACCAGTGTAGCATCACCGGAGTGAACACCCGCAAATTCTACGTGTTCAGAGATGGCATATTCTACCACCTCACCGTTCTGTGCCACAGCGTCGAACTCAATTTCTTTTGTATTCTCGAGGAACTGTGAAACAACTACCGGATATTCTTTAGATACTTCGGCAGCCATTTTCAGGAAGTTTTCCAATTCTTCATCATCATAGCAAACATTCATTGCCGCACCCGAAAGAACGTAAGAAGGACGAACCAGCACCGGATAACCTACTTTTTCCACAAAGCCTTTCACATCTTCGAGACTGGTCAGCTCCTGCCAAGCCGGCTGGTCGATACCCAGTTGGTCAAGCATTGCAGAGAACTTGTTACGGTTTTCAGCACGGTCGATAGAGATCGGCGAAGTACCCAACACAGGAACCGACTGACGATAAAGTTTCATAGCCAAGTTGTTCGGAATCTGTCCGCCTACCGACACAATCACACCGCGAGGTTGTTCGAGGTCAATCACATCGAGCACACGTTCGAACGAAAGTTCGTCGAAGTACAGGCGGTCGCACATATCATAGTCAGTAGAAACCGTTTCAGGGTTGTAGTTAATCATGATAGACTTGTATCCCAGTTTGCGGGCAGTCTGAACCGCATTCACCGAACACCAGTCAAATTCAACAGAGCTACCGATACGGTAAGCACCCGAACCCAGCACGACTACTGATTTTTCATTCTTATAATAGTTCACATCATAACCTTCCACTGCATACGTCATATACAGATAGTTAGTCAGTTCCGGATGTTCGGAAGCAATCGTATTGATGCGTTTTACTGCCGGAAGAATCCCCATAGCTTTACGATGAGCACGTACAGCCAAGTTTTCTTTCTCCATGTTTCCAGTCGGGTTCAGTACGAAACGTGCAATCTGGAAGTCAGAGAAGCCTAAGATTTTAGCTTCACGCATTACGTCAGCCGGAATATCTTCCACCTTATTATATGTAGACAATTTAGCTTTGTAGTCAACGATGTTCTTCAGTTTACCGAGGAACCAAGGATCGATCTTTGTCAGTTCATGGATACGGTCAATCGTATATCCTTCTTCCAAAGCCTGTGCGATAGAGAACACACGCAAGTCAGTCGGGCGGGAAAGTTCTTTATCAAGGTCATCAAAATGCAGTTCGTCATTTCCTACAAAGCCGTGCATGCCTTGTCCGATCATACGAAGACCTTTTTGGATGATTTCCTCGAAAGAGCGACCGATAGACATGATTTCACCTACCGACTTCATGCTTGAACCGATTTCGCGGGAAACACCGGCAAACTTCGTCAAGTCCCAACGAGGAATCTTACAGATATAGTAGTCGAGTTGCGGAGCAACATAGGCAGAATTCGGAGTACCCATTTCGCCGATCTGGTCGAGTGAATAACCCAACGCGATCTTAGCGGCAACGAATGCCAGCGGATAACCGGTAGCCTTGGAAGCCAATGCGGAAGAACGGCTCAGACGAGCGTTCACTTCGATCACACGGTAATCATCCGTATCCGAGTTGAACGCATACTGGATATTACATTCACCTACAATGCCCAAGTGACGGATACATTTTGTAGACAATTCCTGCAACAGTTTCAGTTCTTTATCGTCGAGAGAGCAGGTAGGAGCCACAACGATAGATTCACCGGTGTGGATACCCAGCGGGTCGAAGTTTTCCATGCTGGCAACTGTGAAACAGTGGTCGTTGGCGTCGCGGATAACTTCAAATTCGATTTCTTTCCAGCCTTTCAGGGATTCTTCCACCAGGATTTGTTTGGAGAACGCGAAAGAACTTTCGGCCAGTTTCAGGAATTCTTCTTCGTTGGCGCAGATACCGCTACCAAGCCCACCCAATGCATAAGCCGAACGTACCATTACCGGATAACCGATCTTACGTGCAGCAGCAATCGCGTCTTCCATGCTTTCTACCGCCTGGCTTACCGGAGTCTTCATATTGATCTCGTCCAGCTTCTTCACGAACAGGTCGCGGTCTTCTGTGTACATGATAGCCTCTACCGATGTACCGAGTACTTTCACTCCGTATTTATCAAGAATACCTTGTGTGTAAAGCTCAGCACCGCAGTTCAGTGCAGTCTGTCCGCCGAATGCCAGCAGGATACCGTCGGGGCGTTCTTTCTTGATAATTTCTTCTACAAAATAAGTAGTTACGGGAAGGAAATACACTTTATCTGCAATTCCTTCAGAAGTCTGAATGGTTGCGATGTTCGGGTTTACCAATACTGAGCTGATGCCTTCTTCTTTCAAAGCTTTCAGTGCTTGTGAGCCTGAGTAGTCAAATTCTCCGGCTTGTCCGATTTTGAGTGCTCCAGAACCCAAAACGAGAACTTTCCCCTCAAAAAAGGATTAACGCATTACCAAAGAACTAAAATATCGTTTTTGGAGAAAAGAGAAGAAGCCTGCCGTTTCCGGGTGAAAAACATCCGAATGGAGATAATACTTGCTTCTGATTTCCTGTTGATTCATTGTCGGTTTTAAAATTTGTGCAAAGTAACGACATATTTTGCACATGACAAAAAGAAACGTTCACTTTTTTACAGTGAAGTGCCCCCATTTTGATACATCTTTCAGTTTTTATCTGTATCTTTGCCGCTCAATCTATTATAATAAGGTAATAACAATGGGAAAAGAGAAAATCATACTTACTGGTGACCGTCCTACCGGAAGACTCCATATCGGACACTATGTAGGTTCACTGAAACGCAGAGTTGACCTGCAGGACGCGGGTGATTATAGTAAGATGTTTATCTTCATTGCCGATTCGCAGGCATTGACAGACAATATAGACAACCCGGAGAAGGTACGTCAGAATGTTATCGAGGTTGCTCTTGACTATCTGGCATGCGGAATCGACCCTTCCAAAGCTACTATCTTCATCCAGTCGCAGATACCGGAACTATGCGAACTTAGCTTCTACTATATGGACCTTGTAAGCGTATCCCGCCTGCAACGTAACCCGACCGTGAAATCGGAAATCCAGATGCGTAACTTCGAGGCAAGCATTCCCGTAGGCTTCTTCACTTATCCTATCAGTCAGGCTGCGGACATCACCGCATTCCGTGCAACGACTGTCCCCGTAGGCGAAGACCAGGAACCGATGCTCGAACAGGCACGCGAAATAGTCCGCCGTTTCAACTATATCTATGGTGAGACATTGGTGGAACCGGAAATCCTGTTGCCGGACAATGCTGCCTGCCTGCGTCTGCCGGGTACTGACGGTAAAGCCAAGATGAGCAAATCACTCGGCAACTGTATCTATCTGTCCGAAGAACCAGAAGAAATCCAGAAGAAGATCATGAGTATGTATACCGATCCGGGACACCTCCGCGTGCAGGATCCGGGAAAGATTGAAGGCAATACCGTCTTCACATACCTCGACGCATTCTGCCGTCCGGAACATTTTGAACGTTATCTGCCGGATTACCCGAATCTCGCTGAACTGAAAGCACACTACCAACGCGGTGGACTGGGAGACGTGAAAGTGAAACGTTTCCTGAACGCTATCATGCAAGAGACACTGGAACCTATCCGTAACCGCCGCAAAGAATTCAGCAAAGACATTCCTGCCGTTTACGAGATGTTGCAAAAAGGATGTGAAGTAGCCAGAGCTGCCGCCGCCGAAACACTGGCAGATGTCAAGAAGGCTATGAAGATTAACTACTTTGACGACAAGGAATTGATCGAGGAACAGGTAAAACGTTTCTCACAAGAATAAGTCGTCAACAGATAGGCCAATTAATAAGTAAAGGCTGCCGTTCTATAAAAGAGCAGGCAGCCTTTATCATTGTTATAAGTACAACGAAGATTAGTCCGTTTCGGCTTCATCATTTTTAAAGAATACTCCTTTCAACTTCTGATAGAGGAAGGAAAGTATCAGCAGTATCAGTCCGAGAATAATTTGTAATGATAACAAAGACCAATGCTCTGCTCAACTTCCCCACTTCCGACCGGAGTATGGAGAATACCGGAAGCAAAAAGATGAAATAAAACATCTACATAAAAATATCAGATTTGCCGTGTGTATTCAATAAAAATAAAGCCTGCTCATGAACTTATCACGTTCTTTCCCCTCATCTTTAACGTATCTGAAACAGAAAAAAGCCGGACAGAAAAATCATTTTTCCAAAAAGCAAACGATCGTTTGCTTTTTCTATTTCTTTTCTCTACTTTTACGGCAATATTAATCAACAATTCCATTATTCATAAACTCAAAAAAGAAAAACATGAAACATCTAACCCTTTTCTTTGCATTCGGCGCTCTCCTTTTCCTCTCTTGTCAAACGGTATCCGCGCGTGGTGTAAAAATTCCTTTCGGTGATCGTGAAGTCTTAAACAAAGTAGCAGACCTGCCCGACACCGAAGAATATAAGACAGACAACGGCAACTACATTGATCTGGGGACCATTCATCAGGAGTTCAACATCGCTTACATCCTTCCTCTCTATATCGAGCAGGAGCCCCGCCTCGTAGGATATTGCGAAAAAGAAGACACTTATTATGAACTGACGGAAGAACAACTCTCCGCCATTCTGAAAGAGAATAACCTGGACGGTGAAAAGCTGAATAAAGTCGGTTTCTACTCCCGATATGGCGGCAAGATAGTAGGACTGATCATCATTGCCCTTATCATCTGGGGATTCATCCCAAGTAAGAAAAAGAAAACAGAACCGGTAGAAGTATAAAACAAACCTAATTAATCACATTAAAAAACAGATAAGCTATGTCAATTTACACACTTATTCCGATTATTTTCATCGTTCTCTATGCAGGGTACTGGTATTATGTAAAGAACAAAAACTCGCAACAAGCACAAGTGGTAAACAACACTGATTTCAAAGCGGAATTTGCAAATGCCGAACGATATAAAAACAGCGTACTCACTTCCGAACTGCCTTTCCTCCAAGAAGAAATGAAGCAAGAAAAGATTGACGCTTTCAATTATGCCAGCACCGAATATGGCGTGGGATCCGCCCTTAAAGACGGGGTTAAAGATAAACTGAAAGGAATGGCTACCTTGGGAACCGTGCGTTTCAACACCGTGCAAACTCCCAAATACCTTGTTCTCAGCGGAAACAGCCTTCATTTATTCGATACGGACACAGAAGGGGAAATCGACCGGCATCTTGTATTCAACCAATCCCGCCTCGAAAACTCCAGACTTACCGAAATCCCAATGGAAGGACAAGTAAAAGCACAGGCCCAAGCCCGGGGAAACAATGTAAAAGCATACAAACTGTCTTTGCAGACCGATGACAAGCCTATCGAGCTCATCATCTACTCCTGCCTGATCTTTACCAATATACCGGAAATCCCTACCGACCCGCAGGAAACGGTACAAGCTATCGTGATCGGCAACGATTTCCTTAAACAACTGGGCGACAGATATCCTAATCTAAAAGTATCTCTGCCAATATTCAGCTAAAGAAGTACTCACATAACGGGAATGCCTGTATTGGCAATACCCGAAACCGATAATCGAAGGTTCGCAAACCGGTAGCACACAGGTTTGCGAACCTTTGTTTATTTCCTCTCTACCCACCGACAGCTTTCCGTTCACCAATGACGCGTCCGAAATAAAGCCTTTAAAATTAGGTTAGCAAGCCTTTATGTAGTAACTTTGCCATAAGGAACAATAACAGCTAACCTATGCTGGCTGTTACGCTAGTCACTGTCAGCCTGTCAGCCAATAAAGGTTAGCCGACAGGCCAATAGAAATTAGCCGATGAAGATGAAGCCGGATTAATCGGAAGGAAGTATAGGAAATACGAATCAGAACTACTTATATAAACAAAAGGAACTATGGCCATATCATTTGACTGGTACGAGAATCCGGTATCACCGGACAAACCAGAGGAGAAAAGATTTCATCCGCGCATCATCGCCAACGGACAGATAGACACGAAAGACCTCCGCAGCAGGATCCAATCCCGGTGTACGCTGAACGAGGTGGATGTAACGGCAGTGCTGGACGCACTATCACAAGTTATGGGTGAAGAACTGTGCGAAGGAAGGCAAGTGCACCTGGACGGTATCGGTTATTTTTATCCGACACTAACCGCCACCGAAGAAATCTCCGCCGATACTCCCCGCCGGAATACGAAAGTGAAGTTGAAAGGCATACAGTTCCGTTCAGACCAAAAACTGAAAAACTCCGTCGGCCATATAAAAATCAAACAGATGAAAAGAATTATCCACTCTCCCAAACTTTCGGAGACGGATATCGACAGCCGGTTGAGAAAATATTTCACCGATCATCAGATCATGCAACGTTCGGATTTTCAAGATATAACGGGTATGGTTCGCTCAACAGCCATGATTCACATCCGCCGCCTCCGCACGGAAGGCAAGTTGCTGAACATCGGCATACCCAGTCAGCCGATATACGTACCGGCGCCGGGATTTTACGGAAAGCCCGCAGATTATCAGCCGGTGAAATAATGGGATTGCGACAGGCGGTTACGCAGAAAGTGGCTGACGCCTGCTCCCACTTTATAAACATAGAAATTTATTAATCTTAATACAGACTTATTAATTATGAAAAGCCCCCTCATCATCGTATGCTGCCTGTTAATGGTATGCGTGTTTGCCACCGCCCAAGAGCCCTGCCCGCAAGTGATCCCTGCCCTTCAACAATGGAAAGGAGGAAAAGGCGAACTGGCTCTGCCCGCCGAAGGTTCAATCGTGCTCTCGCCTGCGGATGAAGCGACGCTCTCGCCTACCGCACAAATCCTGGCGCAAGACTTAAAAGAACTGTTTGGCTGGAACTATGTCATCAAAACCGGAAAACCAGCCGGGAAAGACATCTGCCTCTCACTGTCGAAACCGGACAAGGAACTTGGTGAAGAAGGATATACGTTAACCGTAAACCGCTATGCCGGTATCGCCGCCCCCACCGGTCAGGGCGTATTCTGGGGAACACGTACCCTATTGCAGATACTCCACAACGAACAAGGAAAGCTCCCCAAAGGGACGGCACGGGATTATCCGCTTTTCCCAAACCGCGGCTTTATGCTGGATGTGGCCCGCAAATTCTTTACAATGGATTATCTGAAACAATACGTAAAGATACTTTCCTTCTACAAGATGAACGAATTTCAGATTCACTTGAACGACAACGGTTTTCCGCAGTTCTTCGGCGATGACTGGAACCGCACCTACGCCGCATTCCGACTGGAAAGCGAACGCTTTCCGGGACTGACAGCCAAAGACGGTTCATACAGCAAACAGGAATTTATCGACTTGCAACGTATGGGATTGGAATACGGTGTGCGTATCATTCCCGAAATTGATATTCCCGCCCACTCACTCGCCTTCGCCCACTACAAACCCGAAATAGCAAGTCGGAAGTATGGCATGGATCATCTGGACCTTTACAAAAAAGAAACTTATCAATTCGTCGACAGCCTGCTGGACGAATATCTGTCGGGCGACAATCCCGTATTTATCGGAGACCTGCACATCGGTACCGACGAATACAACAAGAAAGAAGCCGAACAATACCGCTACTTCACAGACCGTTATCTGAAATTTGTTGAGAAATACGGCAAAAATGTACGTATGTGGGGCGGACTGAAATGGCTTCCCGGCAAGACTCCCGTAAAAGCGGAAGGTGTCACGGTCAACGCGTGGTCGTATGACTGGGTGGATCCTGTTGTTTCCCTGCAAGAGGGGTACAAGTTGATTAATACTTGTGACACTTATCTCTATATCGTTCCGGCAGCAGGTTACTACCGGGATTTCCTCGATCACCAGTGGATTTATGAGAAATGGTCGCCGTGGATAATGAACAGGAAACAGACACTTCCCGAAGGTACTCCCGGCGTATTGGGCGGTATGTTTGCCGTGTGGAACGACAAGTGTGGAAACGGGATATCCGAACAGGACGTACACTTGCGCAGTTTCCCCGCCATGCAGGTGCTCGCCGAGAAACTGTGGAAAGGGGAAAACAAGAATGTCACCTACGAAGCATTTGCAAAGCTGTGCAAAACAACTCCCGAAGCTCCGGGAATTAACCTGTTGGGCAAAGTCCCGGCAGAAACCGCACTGACCGAAGCAGGAAAAGAACTTTCTTTTAATGGGAAAGAGGCCGTCAGTACTCCTTTGCAGGAAGTGGGTTATCCTTATAGTGTGGAGTTCCAGCTCTGTCCGGAGAAGACGAATCCTATCAGCAGCATTCTCTTCCAAGGTCCGCACTCGGTAGTATACACCAACTGGGAGAATACCCGCCGAATCGCTTTCTCCCGCGACGGTTACACCTTTGTTTTCAATTCCTACCGCCTGCCGGCCGATCAATGGACTACAATCCGCATCGAAGGTGACTACAAAGGTACTTCACTTTATATAAACGGTGCATTGCAGGAACGGCTCGAAGGACGCACCATGCAAGTTTACCGGAAGGAATACGACCGCATGGAACACATGACTTATCAGGAAACACTGATCTTCCCGCTGCAACAAATAGGTGATTCACGCAACGGATTCAAAGGAAAACTAAAAAATATCCTTGTCCGCCAGCAGCATTAAGCGTGGAGCCGAAAGGAGAACAACAAAAGAGAGCGACTAAAAAACCGCAGTATCCCAAAATCGAGGATAACTGAAAGTCGATAGTATCCGAACTCTCCTCCTTCGGGAAGGAGGAGTACCCGCAGGGGGAGGTGGTAGGTAAATACACAAGAAGTGGTAAGTAAATACACAAATTGATTATTGCCAACATTGTGTATTTACCTACCACCCCAGCTTTCAGCCACCCTTCCCGCAGGAAGGGAGTTGAAGAAACTACCGACTTTTTATAGTCAAGTTATTCTTTTATTTTTCAGATTCTACCAATACAACACGGTTCAGAATCGGTTGACCGAACTTATCGACACCACCACCGGCAGCGACTTTCAAGTTATCAGCCGGGATTCCATACTTCTTCACCAGCAAATCTTTAACAACCTGTGCACGTTTCAAGCTCAACTTTTCGTTGAAAGCCGGAGTGCCTGTTGCAGAGTCTGCATATCCGTTAATAGTATAGGTAGTACCCGGAAATTCTTTAATCCGGTTGGCAAGATATGATAAGTTCATTTCTTCTTGTGGAGACAGTCTGTCCGAACCAATCTTGAAGAATACAGTACGCGGAGCGATATTAGGATCTGTAATCACTACTTCTTCAGTATCTTCTACCTCTACCGGCTGCTGTGCATTAGCCAACTGCTGTTGCAACTGCATATTAGCGGCAGCCATTGCATTCATCTGGTCACGCATCTGATTCAATTCGATTTCAGAGATAATCTGTGGCGTAGGACGTTGGAATCCGCGGGTCGGGAAATAGTAAGTCACACCAAGCGTAGCACCCAGAATACCGTCATAGTCTGGTCTTCCTCCATGTTCGCCGTCAAATTTGCCTTCCAAGCCTGTTGCACTCAGTTCCAGATTCAAGTCAACGGCATTCGACAAGCGGAAGCGGTTGATGATACCTGCATTGAAAGTAGCGGCATTGGTATGAGGACGTGAATAAGAATGAGCCCAACCGGCACCGATATAAGGGATGATTTCATATACACGGTTCGGATTGTAACCGCCGAAAAGTGCATTCAAGTTAATCATCAAGTCACCGTGCAGGTTCATATAGTCCCACCGTTGTTTGTATGAACCGTCAGCTCTCGGACCGCCCACTACATAATTGGCAGTTTCGTTGGTCGTGAATCCTTTAGCTTGCAGACCGCTGTACTGCATACGCAATCCGAATCCCGGAGTCACCCATTTACCGACAGACACATTAAATGTAGGAGCAACACGGTCTCTGAATTTACCGATATGGTCATTGTTGCCATACAGCACCTGTGCACCTCCTCCGACGGAGAAGAACCAGTTACTCCAGAAAGGGTTCGTTATTACTTGATATTTATCTTGCACCTGAATAACCTCGTATTCAGTTACAGTCATTGTCTGCTGCGCAGAAGCGACAGACGCAACGCCGGCAAAAGCCAGCAACATCAGAATCTTTTTCATATACCTAATAGTTAAGTGGTTATTTAAATCTTTTACAAGACTAAAAGGTTTTAGGAAAAGATGATTTTATTTATTTTATTTGAATAAGCGTTCGATATCTTCCTCCTTGATTGTTGTCAAAACCGTTTTCCCGTCCGGCGTGTAATTCGGTGAGGGACAAGCGAAAAGGCTGTCTACAAGGCTTACCATTTCCTCATTGCTCAGTACCTGACCGTAGACGATAGCCGCCGCACGTGCCAGTGTCAGAGCCAGAATATTCTGGACTTCTTCCTTGACATCATTCCCTTTTTCCATAGCTGTATGTAGCATATTACGTACCAATTCCACCGGATTCAGTCCTTCGATGCCTGAAGGAATACCGTTGATAGCATAGCTGCCTCCACCCAGATCGCTCAGATCGAAACCTACTGCCGACAAATCATCCATAATGCTTTGCAGTACGGCAGCTTCCGAAGCGGGCAGCTGTAATATTTCCGGGAAAAGAACACCTTGTGATACGCCCTGTTTCTGCTGGATTTGAACCATATACCGGTCGAAAAGTACACGGATATGCGCCCGGTGCTGGTCGATCAACATCAAACCGGACTTCACGGAGGTCAGAATAAACCGTCCCTTAAACTGCAAATGCTGATTACCCTTCTCAATTACAGGCTCACTGGCATATAAGGTCGAAGAGGCCGCCGACATTACAGTTTCCGTTCTTTCTTCCATAACGGCACTTTCCCCACCCATTGAAGAATCCTCCCAATCCATTTCCGGCTCCGGCTGGGGATTATTCATCTTACTGGCTTTGGTCAGACCGCCATAAAGATCTTCCCAATCCACCTTTGAACGGCTGTATGCTCCGCCGCCACCGCCTCCCGTAGAAACCTTGAACGGATTATAATCCGAATTATACTGTACCGTGGGAGGTGCAGAGGATAGATTTTGTTCGAATGCAGGAATGTCGGGCATATCTTCCGTATCAAAATCAATGGAAGGAATGGCGCTGAACTTACCCAACGACTCTTTGACTGCCGCCGAAAGGATTTGCCAGATTGCCTGTTCATTCTCAAACTTGATTTCGGTCTTCGTCGGATGAATATTCACATCAATATTAGCCGGATCGACTTCAAAATAAATGAAGTAAGAAATCTGTTCGCCGACAGGAATCAACTGTTCGTATGCATCCATTACGGCTTTATGAAAATAAGGATGCCGCATATATCGCCCGTTGACAAAGAAATACTGATGGGCACCTTTCTTGCGGGCTGTCTCCGGTTTGGCTACGTATCCGGAAATCTTCACCATGGTAGTATTCACCTCGATATTCAGCAACTGCTGATTGAGTTTCTTACCAAAAATAGCCATAATGCGCTGACGCAACGGAGAAACCGGAAGATTGAAAAGCTCGGAGTCATTGCTGTAAAGGGAGAAAGCTACTTCGGGATGAACCAGAGCGATACGTTCAAATTCGGCAAGGATATTACTCAATTCGGTGGAGTTTGCTTTCAGGAATTTACGACGGGCAGGGATGTTAAAGAATAGATTCTTTATGGAGAAGTTACTTCCCTTGGAACAGGATACCGCTTCCTGGCTCTCTACCTTAGAGCCTGCAATCACCAGTTTCGTTCCCAGTTCTTCCGACTCGGGGCGTGTTTTTAACTCCACCTGTGCCACTGCTGCGATAGAGGCCAAGGCTTCCCCACGAAACCCCATTGTACGCAAAGCAAACAAATCCGCCGCTTCGCGAATCTTCGAAGTAGCATGACGTTCGAAAGAAAGACGGGCATCTGTTTCGGACATTCCTTTTCCATCGTCAATCACCTGAATACAGGTTTTACCTGCGTCAGTCACCAACACATGTACATTCTGCGCATCTGCATCAATCGCATTTTCTACCAGCTCCTTGATAACGGACGCCGGACGTTGTATCACTTCACCGGCAGCAATCTGATTAGCTACCGAATCTGGTAACAAATGTATTATATCACTCATAGTTCGTTAAGCAGTAAATCAGTTAAGTAGTCGACTACTAATAAATTCTTTCCTTTAGAAACTCCAGCTTCCCGTTGCCAAATAATGCCACAGATAGATAAGGAAAGCAATGATAATCAATATGATTCCGAAAGAGACAGGTTTACGCCCGCTAGCCTTCCGGCGTTTCAGGTGCGTTGTTCCTTCAACAAACTTGCCACGGATATCTTCCGGCTTAAATTCTTTTTCAGGAAGCATTCCCAAATCGCGCTTCGCTTTCTCTTCCATTTTAGCGAGCTTCTCCTTTCGCTCGTCTACATAAATGTATTGATGATTAAAGCCACGAGGTTTTCTCATCGAATTGAAAAACATTCCCATACTACTTCATATTAATTAAGTTTCGCTTATTTGTCTTTGGCCGCCGGTCAGTTGTCGGTTTCAGCATTTCGCCTTCCCGCTTGCCTCTCCAGTTGAAAATATCCTCTTTATTCAGCGGACGCACATAATCAAACCAGGAGAATGTAGGCAGACGTAACTTATCGGGCGGTATCTGATCCATGGGATACATCGTACCGTTGGACTTTCCCACAAATAATCCTTTCTCCATCTTCTTGTCTTTCATATAAAGATGGAGCAAGCTCCCTTCCAGACAGTTGAATCCGGTCATCGTGCTGTCTTTTTCTTCCGGATAAAAGGCCGTCAGCACATTACCAATCACTTCGATATGCCGCATATCCCCATTTTCAAAATAGGCTTTCATCTCCTTACCGGACACTTGGTTATAATGAATGGAGTCTTTCATCTCTACCGTCAACGCCTGATTGATAATGTGGGCCCAGTCGATAGTACTGTCATTCATATAAATCTTGATCTGCTCACCAAGCAACTGCTGACCTTCATTCCAAAGAATAGGGTCAACATACATAGTCATGCAAGAATCTTTTGAGTTATAAACCAGTGAATCGCATACTCCCTGCACATCCGTACGATACATACGTACTTTATGATAAGCTTTCATCAACCGGTACAGAGAATCTGTATTCAAGTTATAGGAAACCATTTGCAGAGTATCACCATGCATAAAAAGACTGTCACCCTGCGAATAGTCAATGGCCACGGCACGCTTGGTAGCAAAAGCAGAGTCGGTCAGTTCGTTATAGAAACAGTAATCGCCCGTCAACATGTTCTTGTTGATCGTATCTGTCATTTTCACATTGTCGAATGCTTCACCATATCCGGACAACCGGTCATAAAATAAGCTATCACCTACCAATTTCTTCCCTTGGTTTGTCAATATGGAACGGTCTAACAGTTCCGCTTGTTCGGTCATTGTATTATAGAATCCACGCTCCGAATAGATATGATTATTATCACTAACGATATTCGAAGGTCCGAGAATTACGGCAATCTTATTTTCTGTGTTATACCTTAATGTATCGGAAGTCAACACAAACTTCGGATTAACCAACTTCACATCATGGTTGAACACGGATTGTTTGGTAGCCGGACTGTATTCACCCCAATCGGAAGTCAACACATTTTCCTCGTCCATCAACGTCCCCCCCTCGAAATAATATCCGAGGTCATAAAGACGGTCGTAGTTCAAACTATCCGTCAGCAGCGTCGTGTTCCGGTTTATCATCTTTACATTTTCACGGAGCTGCGCAATCTGAGTCATTCCATCATAGTAAAGATAATCACCGTAAATGAACAGCGTATCTCCCTGCTCCATACGTACATTACTGAAAGCCTCAACTGAATTGGTTTTCTCAAAGATCAACGCACTGTCACAATACATATACATGCTATCGTGACGCATTTTCACATTACCAATCAGCACTTGCACATCAGGACGAGCTAACTTATCCGCCTGACCTTCATCAGCATGGAGCAAATAAACCTTCGTTTTCTTATTCTCCGGCTGCTTCTTCGTTGTTTTGGATGTGTCTGCAACCGATTTTGTAGATGTTCCGGTTGCCTTCGTTTTTTGCTCTGTAGGACGCACCTGCGCTACAAGACATACGCCAAACAGGCATAGAAAGCCTATTAGGAGCCATCTATGCCTGTCTTGTTTATCTTTTTTATTTTGTTTCAGCATATAAAGTCAAGCTGTTAAACATCAATCCTTCTTAATCCAACCCGGATACTTGAAGTCACACTTCTGCCAGTTTTCGTTGATACGTACATAAGTATGTTTCTGCTTATCCAGAATCCACTTGTGCAACATTTCTTCGCGGCGTTTATCCATTACAATTTCTTTCAAGTCCTGATAGTCCTCTGCAATAGTCGCTTTATGACCGTTAATTTTTGCCTTCAGTTTCACAATCGCACAAACTTCCTTTCCGTCTTTCTCATTAATCATTGTAAATGCTTTGGAAATCTCTCCAACGTTCATCTTGTCTACCACTTTGGCAACATCCTGAGGTAGATCCTGCATTTGGAATTTAGAAGTAGTCACTCCTGAATTTTCATTGATATTCACCATGATACCATGATTATTACGAGTATCTTTATCATGTGAAATAACGGCAGCTGCTTCATCGAACGAGAACTTATTTGCACGGATATCATCAGCAATAGAATCCAGACGTGCACAAGCCTCTGTCAGTTCTTTTTCCGAAACTTTCGGACGCAACAGAATGTGACGGGTATTGACACGGTCACCACGCTTCTCAATCAACTGGATAATATGATAACCGAATTCAGACTCAACAATCTTGGAGACTTTCTTCGGATCCTGCAAACTGAATGCCACATTCGCATAAGAAGGGTCCATCATACCACGTCCCATGAATCCGCATTCGCCGCCTTTTATGGCAGATGCCTTATCCTCGGAATACAAACGGGCCAACGTTGAGAAGTCGATTTCTCCTTTTGTCACACGATCCGTATAGTCGCGCAGCCTTTTCTTCACATCTTCGATTTCTGCAACAGG
Organism: Bacteroides sp. 43_46; assembly: GCF_001915455.1. Taxonomy (NCBI): domain Bacteria; kingdom Pseudomonadati; phylum Bacteroidota; class Bacteroidia; order Bacteroidales; family Bacteroidaceae; genus Bacteroides; species Bacteroides sp. 43_46. Next base: position 20,723 of record NZ_MNQN01000059.1, read on the forward strand.
AATTTTAGGTTGCAGCGTGATAATCTGCACTTCTACCTGCGTCGGAATGTAAGGGATACTATCCTGCGGAAGGTCTTTGAAGTAACGGCGTACTTCTGCCGGAGTTACTTTGATTTCCCCGACTAATTTCTGCTGCATCTTCTGTACTGTCAATCCGTCTCGTGCATTATCACGCAGTGTTTCACGAATCTGAGCGGAAGTCTTATTGAAATACTCCTCCATTTTCTCTCTTGAACCGATCTGCTGAATGTACATATTAGTCAGCATATCTACTCGCTGGATGATTTCCGCTTCGGAAACCTCAATACTATCCAACTTTGCCTGATGCAGGAATAACTTCTGAACAGCGATTTCTTCGGGAATCACACAATATGGATCGCCGTCGAATCTGCGTCCATTATACAAGGCGTCCATACGAGCCTCTTCTACATCTGATTTTAAAATAGCTTCGTCACCTACTACCCAAACTACTTCATCAACCACGTTGTCCTGGGCATAAGTTACCACGTTAGCAAAAACTGCCAGGACAAGGGTAACAACAAATCTAAAGTTCACAAACTTCTTCATTCTTTGTATTTAATAATTATATATAATCTTCTTCTTGTCTACCGCCTGCTGATACAGGTCGCTTTTTACTTGCTCCATAAAATTCACCCGTTTCTGATTGACCAGCAAATCTTTCACTTCCGATCGGGCAAACTCATACGGTTTTTCCTCTCCTACTCCACGATAATCGCTCACATTCAGGAAATAATAAAATGCCGTATCTTTCAATTCTACCTGACGGTGTTTGTTTACATATTCTTCCGGTGTATCTACTTTTAACGGAATCATGTCGAGTATATCTGTCACGGAGACCCATTTGTCATAGAAATATTCATATTTCACCGCATTTTGCAAACTGTATTTTTCCAGACTCTCTACTGCATCCTGCTTCTCTGTCTTATACCATCTGCGGACATTATTCAACTGGGGAGCCGTTAACGGCACTTTGATAAACAATCCCTTAATCAACGGATTCTCCAGCTTAAACAATTCTTTGTTTTTCTCATAATAATCTGCAATTTCCTGTTCCGGAATATCATTTATCAACTTCTGATTAATCAGTTCCTGCTGATAAGTATGCATAATCAAAGCTTTCCGGTAGTTCTCCACCAACTTTTCCACATCCACATTATCAGGAATGTTGTTCGCAGCTTTTTCATACAACAAGATTTCCTCCGCCCAACTACGAATATAGTGTTCGGCGAAAAGAATGCTATCATCTTTTGACAATCCAACAGGAAGTACGGACATCAAATCTTCTTTATATAAAAAATTACCATCCACCTCTACCAAAGGAGTCTTACCTTTATGGTCATGCTGTTTTTTGCACGCTCCACAACCAAGAAGGGTAATCAGTAAGAGGACTAATATTCGCATTGTCAATTGAAATCTACTTATTTAAGGTACGAAGATAGTGAATAATCGGTTACATCAGTTATTATTAACGGTTTTTAAAACCTCTTGGTTTATTTCAACCTTACCGAAATCCTGCAATTCCCGCATCCAGAATGCGTTAAGATAGCTTCGATAATCCTTCCGGACCTGTTCTATTACCTCTCGATAATCATCCGGGCCTTTCTGTTTTTTGCCGACAACAACAGTAAAAGGATAAGACATTAGAGGTTCAAAATCCCCCTTCTTAAAAACCAGTTTATCTATATATTTATTATCCCCGTCGGCAAAAATTCCCTGTTCAACTTTTATCTTTTCTTCTCCGGATGTATTAAAAGTTTGCCGAAGTACTTCCGCCCATTCTTTTTCCGGGGTTTTCTTCAATAGTTTTTTAGCCTGCTTCGACGTTTTTTTATCAACGCAATGAAGAATAGCACCTTTATATCGCGGACTATCCCAACGATAATCCGAAGTGTGAAATTTAAAATAAGTTGCTAGTCCTGCCCGGTCATTTATGGCAGGCAAATCCACTTTCTGACGAGTTACCTCTGCTATGAGATACTTATCAGTAACTTTCTGCAAAGCATAGCGGACTTCCGGATGTTTCCGCTCTATATTCTTACCTTCATAGTCCAATAACGACTTTGCTATAAATCCATTCAGTTGCCGCTTCACCGCCTGCGGATGCGAAGAAGCAAACTGCTTGAACATCTCTCCCGAATATACCTGTCCATCGATTGTAAACAAAGTCTGCTCCGTTCTGCCAATTGTCAACAACTCGTTCATGCCACTCGGATTGGGAGCATATTGCCAGTCTCTTTTTAGTCGTTCCACTATGGTTTCCGTAGCTTTATCCACCCCCTCCTTACGTATCAAACGTTCTGCCAACTTCTCATAAACCTCTCCATACGAAGGATTTTCTTTCCGGTCAATCACTTTTATAATATGAAGCCCTTCCGGAGTAAAGAAAGGATGGGATATTTCTCCTGTTGACAAAGAAAAAGCTACATTTTCAAATTCGCTCGTTGTTTGCAAACGTTCCAACCACATACTACGCTTATCCTCCGAGTACATTTCCACCAAACGGGCAAAATCCAAATCTGACTGAGTCCTTAGCGACTGCCAGATAGAATCTATTCGGTTTTTCTCTTCCTCCAAATGCTTGGCAGTTATTGTCTGAGGCAGATATTTGAAAATTTGCATTATCCGTACCCGACTCCCCAATCCTTTCAAACCTCTATCCTGATACAGAACACGAATACAACTATCCAATACCTGCTTATCCGTCAAATAAGATTTGAGCAACTGACTTCGCCACGCTTCCTGTAGTTTTCGGAACATAGTAGTCGTATCAAGTCCTGCAACTTTGGCCGCTTCAACCTTCAATTTCGATTGAGCGAAAAGTTCCGCATATTCCTTCGGAGAGAGTTTTGCATCTGCATTACCAGTCCGATGCCGATACGAATACTCAAACTCCGAACGAAGTATATCTTTTCCATTCACCCGCATCAGCACCGGGTCTTCCTGTGCAAAGACCGAGATACCGAAAAACCAAAACCAAGCTACAAGCAGACCTCTTTTCATCATCAATTCTTATTTTCCAAACTCTAAAAACCAAACATTAACTCCATAAACAACGAACGGTGAGCAGCGAACACCCTGCAGATCGACACAGTCTGTTCACCGTTCACCGTTAATAGTTCACCGTTTATATATGCTGTTATTCCGGACGGCTATAATTAGGCGATTCACTGGTAATCGTCACATCGTGCGGATGACTTTCCATTACACCGGCATTTGTGATACGGGTAAATTTGGCATCGTGAAGTTTTTCAATATTGGCAGCACCACAATATCCCATACCTGCACGCAAACCACCTGTTAATTGATAAACAACTTCGAACAATGTACCCTTATAAGGAACACGGGCAGCAATACCTTCCGGAACCAATTTCTTCACGTCAGCTGTTCCACTTTGGAAGTAACGGTCTTTTGAACCATTCTCCATAGCTTCCAACGACCCCATGCCACGATATGATTTGAATTTACGTCCGTTGAAAATAATAGTATCACCCGGAGATTCTTCTGTTCCGGCAACCAATGATCCGATCATTACACTATACCCACCGGCAGCCAATGCTTTCACGACATCACCGGAATAGCGCAAACCACCATCGGCAATCAAAGGAATACCTGTACCTTTCAGCGCTTTTGCTACATCATATACAGCCGACAGCTGGGGAACCCCCACACCGGCAACCACACGGGTCGTACAGATAGATCCCGGTCCGATACCTACTTTCACAGCATCAGCACCAGCTTCCACCAAGGCCTTAGCAGCTTCTCCGGTAGCAATATTACCTACAACAATATCAATGCCCGGGAAGCGTTTCTTAGCTTCTCTCAGTTTCTCAATAACGAATGCAGAGTGTCCGTGAGCCGTATCAATAACAATGGCATCCGCACCCGCATCAACCAAAGCCTGCATACGATCCAATGTATCGACAGTCACCCCCACACCGGCGGCAACACGCAAACGACCTTTGGCGTCTTTACAAGCCATCGGTTTGTCTTTTGCTTTTGTAATATCCTTATAAGTAACAAGACCGATCAACTTTCCGTCCATTCCTACAATCGGAAGTTTCTCAATCTTATGTTTCTGAAGAATCTGTGCAGCAGATTCCAAGTCAGTAGACTGGTTGGTAGTTACTAATCTTTCTTTAGGAGTCATGACAAGATCAATATGTTTTGCCATATCTCTTTCAAAACGCAAGTCTCTGTTAGTAACAATACCTACCAGATAACCTTCATCATCCACAACAGGGATACCACCGATTTTATATTCAGCCATAATATCCAAAGCGTCGCGAACGGTAGAACCTCTCTTGATAGTCACAGGATCATAAATCATACCATTCTCGGCACGCTTTACAATAGCAACTTGTCTTGCTTGTTCTTCGATAGACATATTTTTGTGAATCACACCGATACCACCTTCACGAGCAATGGCAATAGCCATTTTCGCTTCGGTTACCGTATCCATGGCAGCCGTCACAAAAGGTATTTTTAACTCAATGTTTTTTGAAAACTTTGTCGAGAGATCGACAGTGCGCGGTAAAACTTCAGAATAAGCGGGGATCAACAGTACGTCATCGTAAGTCAACCCATCCATTACAATCTTATCAGCAATAAATGACATAGGGCTATGCGTTTAAAAATTATTGCGTGCAAATATACGGTTTTTATTCAAAA
>NZ_MNQN01000060.1:0-9536 GCF_001915455.1 Bacteroides sp. 43_46
CATGGAGAAAAGATTATTGCTCACTTCTGTCATTCCTCCCCAAGTAAGCCAAGGACGCATCTGCATCACGTGTCCTATCTCATGATGAATACCCCAGTTGGTTACCACTTCCGGACCTATCGCAGCCTTCATAGTGCCATCTGTACCCTCAAAAGCTACACCGTCACCATCACGAAACATAAAATAGTTAAAGTTAACACGGGCCAAAATACGTTTCTTAGGAATACGATTATATTTTGTAGCACCCGAGAAATCATATTGTACCTGCATTATCTTATCATAATTTTCTGCCAGTTCCCGACCTTTACCATAGGCCAGTTTCTTCAGTTGACTCACGGGATAAGCTATCTGCATATACTTGGACTTAACATCCATAATAGGGCTAACGGCATTATCCAACAAGCGGTTCCAGTCATCGTTGCTCTGCACAGTAGCATCAAAATAGCCGTTTTCTTTTCCTGTAACAAAATGAACAGTAATTTCAGGAGCCATATCAGGATCATCGGCAAAATAGTCCAAATAGACATTCCCCGCTTTCTCTACATAGATAACATTGACGCCTTCGCGTAGAGGTATTTCTTGCTTCTTCAGCCCCCAGCCTTCCGGATCTTTTGTCGGTGGATAACCTGGAGTAGGTTGACGCATCCAATCAGGAATAAGTAACCCCACGCTGCGTCCGTGTAAATCTCCCACCAATACCACATTCTCACCTTGTTCCAGATAAACACCAGTAACATTCTCATAGCGACTATAACCACTATAAAGTTTCATTTGCTGTGCTAACACCTTATTGGAAGGAATAGGTTTGTATGAGTGTAGCAAGTAACGTGATTGGTAAGTATTATCCAACAGTTTAGCCGCCAACTCTTTCATCAACGATGTACCGAAACACTTCAGTTGTTTACTTTTGAAACCTTCGGGAAGCGAAGCCGCTGTCCAGTCTGTAAAATATTCCAAATCTTTAGCTATCTGTTGCGTTGAATAAGAAGAAGTCTGCGCATAAAGCAGATTTCCCATGCTGCATAAGGCAGCAACCGTCCAAATTCGTACTATTTTCATAAAAGTTCTATTTTAGGTAAAGACTTAATTATTTAGCCAATGCAAAGATGGACAAAATTGTTTAAACAGGGAGGAAATTCCAGCTATTCAAGGTACAGAAATTGTCTTTTCCATAAAAAAGCCCATTTTAACATATCATCTGAGGAGGAAATAATTTACGCCTTCAAAAAGCCCCTCACCGCACAATACGTTAAAAGCAAAAGGGAAAACATAAACTCCCCTCAAAATAGACAAAATATCCCTCTATTTATTATATATAAAAATAACTTTGCGGCGTAACATAATTTTCACAATCATCTTTTAACCTTTAATAATAATAAAATGCGAATAGAAAAAATGACACTCGGGACAAAACGGGCACTTTATCAGATGAGAACCGTATTGCCTTTTTCATTTCTTTTATGTGCAACTCCGGTTTTAGCAGAAGATATGCGCTTGAACAATGAAGGAGAGGTATATAAAATAGAACAACAGAAAAACACAAAGACTACCGTAAAAGGCGTAGTCTATGATGGTATGACAAAAGAACCTATTATTGGTGGTACTGTAAAGCTAAAAGGGCAAGACACAGGGACTGTCACCAATATGAATGGTGAGTTTACTATTAACTGTCAGGTAAATGATGTATTAGTCATCTCTTACATAGGATATGACTCGAAAGAACTTACAGTTTCCAATCTGAAAATGTATGCGGTGGAACTATATGAATCGACTGCCCAATTAGGAGAAGTCGTAGTTACCGCTTTTGGAGCCGGACAGAAGAAAGCTTCAATGGTGGGCTCGGTAGAACAAATCAAACCGGCAGAACTACAAATACCTTCTTCCAGCCTTTCTTCTGCCTTTGCTGGACGTATGGCGGGAGTAATTGCCGTACAACGTAGTGGTGAACCGGGAGCAGACGGTGCTGACTTTTGGATTCGTGGTAAATCCACTTTTAGCGGTGCTACGGGAGCATTGATCGTAATTGACGGTGTAGAAGCTTCGGGTAGTGAATTGAACCGTCTTGATCCTGAAGCTATCGAAAGTTTCTCAATTTTAAAAGATGCTACAGCTACCGCCCTCTATGGTACACGTGGTGCAAATGGCGTGATGATCGTAACAACAAAAAGTGGGGAGAATTTGGAAAAGCCGGTGATTAATTTCCGTTTAGAGACGGCAGTAAGTCAAATGTCGGATGTAGCTGAAATGGTGGATGGCGTCACTTATATGAATATGTACAATGAAGCAGCTTCCCGACCAGGATCGAGTGCAACTCCTTATAGTTGGGAGAAAATAGCCGGAACTATCGCCGGAAAAAATCCGTATATCTATCCTAACGTAGATTGGTATAATGAGATGTTCAAGAAGAACTCTTACGCACAACGTTTTAATTTTAATGTTCGCGGTGGTAATAAGAAAATGGACTATTTCATGAGCGGTAGTTTCCGTCATAGCGATGGAAATTTACGTTCCATCAGTAAAGACTATTTTTCTTATAACAATAACATCAACTACTTTAACTACGAATTCGTTAACAATCTGAACGTAAAAGTGACTCCGACTACAAAGATCGGATTGGGATTGAACCTTTCTATCCGTGACTGGAAAGGGCCGGAAAAGTCGACAAATGATATTTTTGGATTATCGCAAATCTCCAATCCGGTAGATTTTCCTATAATGTATCCCGCAGGTATGTATGCCAATTATAACGGAGTACTGTGGGGAGACAAACCTGGTGGACCGTATGAAGATGGTTACCGTAACCCCGTAGCAGAATATGTGACCGGATATAAAAAACAGTTTGACACTACAGTGACTGCAAACTTCAAGCTGGAACAAAAGCTGGATATGCTTTTGAAAGGGCTTCGTTTTTCGGGTTTGTTTTCTTTCAAGAATTGGTCACAGTCAGTAAATAAACAGACAAGTAAATATAATAAATTCGCTATTACTGATTATGATCGTGAAACAATGGAGTTTGCATTAAAACGTGTGAACGGAACAGAAAACTCCACACAGTTGAATTATGATAAGAGTGCAACTGGTGATCGTAAACTTTATTTGCAAGCTATGCTTGAATATCAGCATACATTTAATGACGTGCACGATCTCAATGTAATGTTTCTCTATAATCAAAATCAATATAATGTACTAGAACCTAGCACATTGTTGGAGTCACTCCCCAAACGGAAGCAAGGTATCGCCGGTCGTGCATCTTATATGTACGATGGAAAATATCTGGCCGAAATGAATTTCGGTTACAATGGTTCGGAAAACTTCGCCAAAAACAAACGCTTCGGTTTCTTCCCTTCATTCGCCCTCGGATACAACATCTCTGAAGAAAAATTCTGGGACAATATTCGTCCCTACGTTTCAAAGTTGAAACTACGAGCTTCATGGGGATTGGTCGGTAATGACGATACGGGTGCAGGACGCTTTGCTTATCTATCTGATATAACATTAGCAGGCAGCCCTTACGATTATACTTTTGGAGTGAATCAAAATAAAACTTATAAAGGCCCGTTGTGGAAACGTTATCAAAATAATGAGATGACATGGGAGACTGGTGAAAAATGGAACATTGGTATGGACATGCAATTCTTTAATGCACTTAACCTGAATGTCGATATTTTCAAAGAAACCCGTTCTGACATATTTATGAGTCGCACAGGTAGTATTCCGCAATATTCAGGATTAACAAGAGCTACTATTTATGCTAATACCGGAAAAATGGAAAATAAAGGTATTGAGTTTTCACTTGACTATAATAAACAGATAAACAAAGACCTATTCGTCTCTTTCAAGGGCACATTTACTTATGCACATAATACAGTGTTGGAACAGGATGAACCTTCATTCCTAGAATATCCGTGGAAATCGAAAGTCGGTCATTCTGTTGATATGCTAATGGGGTGGGTCAGTAACGGACTGTTCCCGGATGAGGAAAGCATCAAGAATGCTCCCAACCAAGGCAAAGGACTTCCTGTTTTACCAGGTGATATTTGGTATTTGGATCAACCAAATGTATATGGTGAGAAAGATGGCATCATAGACAATAATGATAAAGTGTATATGGGATATCCCACTAATCCGGAGATTATATACGGATTCGGTCCATCTATCAAGTGGAAAAACTGGGATTGTTCGTTCTTCTTTCAAGGAGCAGCACGTGTTTCATTAATGATGAGTGGCATTCATCCGTTTGGAAATACGACATTGACTAATGTACGCCAGTTTATTGCAGATGACTATTGGTCGGAAGCCAATCCGAATCCTAACGCCAAGTATCCGCGTCTTTCTGTTGAATCGAACTCCCATAATACAGAATATTCAGACTATTGGTTGCGGAATGCTGCATTCTTGAAATTGAAAAATGCAGAATTAGGATATACGTTTAAGAATATGCGTTTCTATTTGAGTGGATCTAACTTGCTAACCTTCTCCCCGTTTAAGGAGTGGGATCCAGAAATGGGCGGTGGTAATGGATTGAAATATCCGACACAGCGTGTATTTAACTTAGGTTTTCAAATGACTTTTAAATAACAGACGATACAATGAAAAAAAATTATATATATATCGGACTATTGGCATTGATGTTGTGTTCTTCATGCAATTACCTGGACATTGTGCCCGAAGAGAGAACGAAAGAAGAAGATACTTATTCCACGCCGGGACGAATAAAAGAATTCTTGGCTTCTTGTTATTCTTATTTACCTACTACCCGGCAGATTCTGACAGCATCTTATGATATGATTTGTGCTGAGGAAACATCATATTTCCGTAAAGAGGCATTCTCAACTTTCAATGAAGGAGATTATGGGCCTACTAATCTTGGTATGACTTCTTATACGTGGCAACGGGTATGGGACGGCATCGGACAATGTTACCGTTTCTTGGATGCACTGGATAAAATGAAAGAAATGCCAGAATTAAGTGCGGAAGAACTGAAACATTACCGGGCAGAAGCTGAATATTTGATTGGCTACTATCATTTCATTTCTCTCCGTGCTTACGGTCCGACAATGATCATGCGCCAAGCATTTGATTTGGATATGCCGCTTGACGATTACCCTGAACGTAGTTCTTATGACGAAGTAGTGACATTTATCGACCAACAGATAGAAAAAGCACTCCCGGGATTGGCAATGGAACATCCCGGAGATGAATATGGACGTATTACTTATTATACGGCACTGGCATTACGTTCCCGTATGTATCTTTATGCAGCTTCACCGCTTTTTAACGGAAATGACTGGTATGCTGATTTTAAAAGTCCGATAGACGGAAGAAACTTAATTTCCCAACAATATAGCGAGGATAAATGGCGAAAAGTGGTCGAAGTGACGGAACAAGCTATCAAAGAGATGAAGGATGCTAATTTCCATCTGTATGGCGACGCTGAAGCAGGAGAACCTAGTGCCAACAAACCGGGATTCTCAAAAAATAAGGCAGAACGCCGCGTACGTTATTGCGTACTTGATACTAAAGGTGGAGACAATCCGGAAGTCATTTGGTGTGATACCCGCAAAGAAGGCAATTATGGTTATCAGCGCCGTTCAGTTCTAAAACAAAGCAAAGGATATATTGGGGAAGTGCAGGGATGCATTGTGCCTACTTTCCAATCAGTAGAACGTTTTTATACAAAAAATGGGCTCCCTGTAGAATACGACAAGAATTATGGTGATCCTTATGCTATCGTAACTATGCCGGATGACGTAGATGGAAATGGTTATACCGCCGACAACTCAGGAATGAAGACATTGCGGCTACACTGTGACAGAGAACCCCGTTTTTATGCCAATGTCGGTTTCCAAGGCGGTTATTTTGAAATAGGGCAATATAATGGTGCAACTCCGGGAAAGAACAACGGTGACAGAGCAGTTGTGTTGGACTTGCGATTTGGCAAAGCACAGGGACGAAAAAATGAAGGAGGTGCTCCACAAACATTGAACTATTCCGTGACCGGATACAATAACAAGAAACTGCTTCCCCCGTCATTCACTACTGGCGTAGTAGAATATCCGCTACCGCTTTTCCGCATGGCAGAACTTTACCTCAATTTAGCGGAAGCTTATGCAGCATTGGGTGAAATAGACAAATGCATTGACAATCTGGACGTGATACGTACACGTGCCGGCATACCGGGGGTAAAAGATGCTTGGGACAATTATTCTACGCAACCGAAATATTACGAAAACAAAGAGAATCTAATGGAAATAGTACGTCGTGAACGTATGTTAGAGCTTTATATGGAAGGACATCAGTTCTATGATATTCGTCGTTGGAAAATTGCAGAACAGTTCTTAGGAGTTCCTGTAAAAGGATTAAATACATTGGGTGAAACGGACGAAGATTTTCTAAAAGTTGTTGAATTGGATTTATTGAGAAGGTTCCACAAAGGGCAATATCTGATGCCGATTCCTTATGATGAAACGCAGAAAACACCGCAAGTAATACAAAACCCGTTCTATAATTAAGAAACTGATTATAAATGCCAAAAGAACGAATAATTATGAATATACGATATTTATTACCTTTATTATGTATCTTATTCCTTGTTGGATGCAAGGATGATGATGATCGTGTGTGGTTGTATAAATCCGCTTTTACATTAGAGGCAGAAGGAGGAACAGTGGAATTTAGCGCTGAAGCCCCACAGGAGTTGACGCCTGTTTATCCGGAATGGATAACATTGAAAGAGCATATATATAATAACGGACATCATTTGTTCAAGTTCGAAGTTACGAAATATTATTCTAAATCAGGACGCTCGGGAGAGATTTGTCTGAATGGTTCGGGAACAATAGTCAAAGTGGTACAAAATGGACTAAAAACATATGTTGCTGATAAAGATAAGACAGGGTTGGCTGATATGGCTGATAAACAGCTGGAAATAAAAAGTGCATGGTCTAAACACGGATCAAATTCTGAAGGGCCGAATGAACACGTGAAAGGAACTGAAGCGATTTATGACGGAGTAAAAAGTGATAGTAAATTATTTGTTACTCCTTGGAATACAAAATGGGCCGGATACGGTACCGTAGATGAAAGAAAAGATGACTTTCCTCACGAATTGAAACTGTTTTTGTCCGGTGAAGACGAGCAAATAGACTATATGATTTTTTATCCGCGTGTAAGTTATCGGAACGGTCGGGTAGGCGTAATTGATATTTATGTTTCCACAGCCGAAGAACCTGAAAACTTTATTCTGGTGAAAGAAAAGTACGATTGTGTAGAGAGTGACAACAAAGTTAAAACTATTTATTTCAACCAGTCGGTAAAACATCCCCATACTGTGAAGATACTCATCCATACAGTAACTGAAAAAGATATGTATGTGGCTTTTCAGGAAATCGAGCTTTATGGGAAAAGTTCCCAAGTCTTCGATACCTCTACTCTGTTTGCTGATGAGCTTTGCAGTAAACTGAAAAACGGTATTACGTTGGAAGAAATTGAAGCATGTCCATATCCTTTTTTTAGAAATATAGCTTTGTATATGTACTATGATTGCTACGAGACTAATTACCGTATTGCAGAATTTAAGGCCTGGAGGCATCCTGATAAAGATGCGGAACAAAATAAAACTACGCAATATAGCCTATTGGACAATCCTACCGGAATTTCGGTAGAAGCAAATGAACAAATGGTGGTAATGGTGGGTGATATGCACGACCAAGAATTATCATTAATGCTTATTGACTTTGATACACCCGGCAAAGACGGATTCGGAACCCGTAAAACATATTCATTGAGACCGGGGACAAATGTAATCAATATGGAGCAGAAAGGTTTACTATATGTAGCTTATCATACAGAGAACTATGCAACTGCACAACCTGTCAAAATGCATTTCACAGCAGGAAAAGTAAATGGCTATTTTGACACACAGAAAGATAGTGGTACTATGGAAAACTGGAATAAGTTGTTGGCAAATGCCTCTGTAGGATGTCTGGATGTGCTAGGCAAGTATGCACATATTATATTTCCCGTAGAAAATCTGAAACAAGTAGAAAATCCGATAGAGTGGGTGAAATTTTATGATGATTTAGTATATAATGAGCAAGTATTAATGGGACTGGTGAAATATGATAAGATGTTCAAGAACCGTATGCTTTTCAGCGTGATGTATAATGATTCTTATATGTATTCTACAACCTATCACACAGGGTACAGTAAAGGTACGATAAACGGGCTTTGTAATTTAGCACAGTTGAAAGCTGATAGTTGGGGACCATCGCACGAAGTGGGACACAGCAATCAAACCCGTCCAGGACTAAAATGGACAGGTATGACCGAAGTGACTAATAATATTCATTCTATGTACATGCAGCGTATCAATAGTGGTGACTCCCGTTTATGGCTGAAGGGATATTATCCTAATGCCATGACTACGGCATTCAGCGGAGCACCGCATATCCAAGTGGGTAAAATAGATGGAAAGGGCACGGCTGATGTATTCTGCCAATTGGTTCCGTTCTGGCAATTACAATTGTATATAGCTTATGTGCTGGGTAACACAGAATTCTATGCAGATGTCTATGAATATATACGTAACAACACTGTGACGGGAAAACAAGCTTGGGAATACCAAGTAGAGTTTCCGTATATTTGCAGTAAAGTTTCAGGTATAGACTTAAGTGAGTTTTTTGAAAAATGGGGCTTTTTACGTAAAGTTAACACCGAAATTACTGACTACGGAACTAAAGGTGTATTCAAAATAGGTGATGCAGAATTGGCTGCTGCCAAAAAGCGAATTGCAGAACTGAGCTTGCCGAAACCAACCCACGCCTTCTGGTACATCACGGAGAAGAATGAGCATATATTTAAAGGTAACTTATCAATGGGGACAAGCGGTAACGCTACACTAGATAGAGAAACAAAACTCATTTCTGTCAGTGGATTTAGCAATGCTGTTGCATTTGAAGTATATGACCAAGATACCTCCAAGTTGGTATATGTCGGGACAGAAGCTGCATTTAATATGAATCTAGCAGTATGGCCGACTAATATCGAAATACGCGCAATATCTGTCACAGGCGAATCAAAAGTAGTCCCATTAATTTAAAAAGATATTCAATATTAAATTGCAGCTACTTAAATAATAAACTATGAGAAATGTCAACTAATTGACATTTCTCATAGTATTCCATGCCTGATACATGAAAATTGGACTCGGGTTTCAATGGTGTTAAAAACGAAAGTAAATACACAAACTCCCCTAGAATATACAGAATATCCCCTTATTTGTCTCATATAGGAATAACTTTGTACCATAAAATTCACAATATATAACAACCAACTAATATAATTAGATTTATGAAACAAAAATCGATAATCCCCCAAAAATTGATTATCCTCACTGCATTGGCGTGTTCACTAACAACGACACAGGCGCAAACACTCCAAGCAGAAAAAGCATTTATCAAAGAGAATATGGAATTCGCCACCAAACAATATAGTTTGATGATGCAAACCCCTGCACAAGGAAAAAATGGAAAAGC
>NZ_MNQN01000100.1:0-76101 GCF_001915455.1 Bacteroides sp. 43_46
GAACACGCATACCAGCGTGAGTAATACCGCAAAAACCTTTACAAATCCTTTGTTTTGCATTTTACTTTTAATTTATGATGATTACTTTTTTAATTTAATTTTCAGTTAAATTCTGTCGTACACAAGTTCTTTTTGCCGCATACAAGGCTGCAAATATAGTTTTTTTTTCACATTCATGTGTAATAAGCCCTCAAATATTTGATGTTTAAGGGCTTTTTTACCGATTTATTTCATTCCTCTGTTTTTCAGCAGTGGCTCCATGCTCGGTTCTGTGCCACGGAAATTTTTGTAGAGAGTCATCGGGTCTTCGCTGTCACCCTTCTCCAACACGTTCCGACGGAACAATTCGGCGGTGTTTTTGTCGAAGATTCCATGCTCTTTGAAAGCTTCAAAGGCGTCGTTATCCAGTACGTTAGCCCACAGGTAACTGTAATAGCCGGCTGCATATCCGCCGATGATGTGATTGAAGTAAGTCACACGGTAACGTGGGGCAATTTCAGAGATAAGATTGAGCTTGTCCATAGCTTCTTTTTCGTACGAAACAGCATCTAAATTCTTTACATCTTTCAGCATGTGCAGGTTCATGTCAAGGATAGCGGCAGCCAGCAGTTCGGTAGTCATGAATCCCTGGTTGAATGTTTTCTGCTGAAGTATTTTTTCGATGATTTCATCGGGGATTACTTTACCGGTAGCATAATGCTTGGCATACATTTTCAACACTTCCGGTTCGGTTGCCCAGTGTTCGTTGATTTGAGAGGGAAGTTCTACAAAATCACGTACAACATTGGTGCCGGAAGTTCCTTTGTATTTGCACTGGGTGAGCAAGCCGTGCAGTGCATGTCCGAACTCGTGAAACAGTGTTTCCACTTCATCCATTGTGAGTAGAGAAGGGGTGTCACCTATCGGTTTGGTAAAGCTGCAAACATTGCATACTAGCGGACGGATTGGCCCACTTTGTTCGCGGTAGTTGCTCATCCATGCTCCGCCGCTTTTTCCAGGACGTGGAAAGTAGTCTACATAGAAGATACCGAGCTGGGAACCATTGGCGTCTTTTACTTCAAACACTTCTACATCAGGGTGATAAGTAGGGATATCTTCTAGCTTGCTTAGGGTGATACCATATAGTTTATTAGCTACGGCAAAAGCACCTTCGCGGACATTTTCCAATTTGAAGTAAGGTTTCGTGTCTTCTTCGGACAGGTTGTATTTCTCTTTTCTGAGTTTTTCGGTGTAGTACCACCAGTCCCATGCTTCCAGTTTTTCACCTTTGCCTTCCTTGTCCATAAGTTGCTGAAGTTCTGCGGCCTCCGATTTCGCTTTTGGCAGGGCGTAGCTCCATAGATTATTCAGGAGGTCCATTACGTTATTAGCATTTTTAGCCATGGTTTCGTCTAACACGAAGTTGGCATAGCAATCGAAGCCCAATAAGTTCGCCTTTTCCAGACGGAGGGAAATGATTTTGCTGATTACTTCTTTATTGTCGTTCTTATCGTTATTATTTCCACGGTTGATATATGCTTTATACATCTTCTCACGGAGTGGGCGGTTTTCTGAATACTGCAGGAAGGGCAGGCGGCTGGCGTTATGTAGAGTAAACAACCATTTTCCCGGTTGTCCGGCAGCTTTAGCCTCTTCGGCGGCACTTTGGCAGAACCATTCCGGCAGGCCGGCAAGGTCTTCCTGCTTGTCAACGAAAAGTTGGAAAGCATTATTCTCGTTCAATACATTGTTGCTGAAGGTGATACCGAGTGTAGAAAGTTCCTTGTTGATTTCACGGAGGCGGGCTTGTTGTTTTGTGTCGAGGTTGGCTCCGGAGCGGACAAAGCTTTTATAGGTCTTGTCTAGCAGTCGTTGTTGTTCTATTGTCAGGTTCAATGAGTCTTTTTGTTGATAGACATCGTTTATCCGTTTGAAAAGTGCCTGGTTCAAGGAAATATTATCTTCGTGTTCCGAAAGAACCGGAGCCAGTTTAATAGACAACTCGGTCAGCGAATCGGTCGTTTCTGCGTCTGTCATATTGAAAAAGATAGCACTGACACGGTCTAAAATGGGAGCACTGTTGTCCAGTGCTACGATTGTATTTTCAAATGTTGGAACTTCCGGGCTCTCGATGATAGCCTCGATGTTCTGATTTTGTTCTTCGATGCCTTTCAGGAAGGCGGGTTCGTAATGTTCCAGTTTAATCTTATCGAAAGAAGGAACACCATACTCTGTTTGAAACTCTGTAAAGAAAGGATTACTTTCTGTTTTTGTAGTACAGGAGTACATCATGCAACTTGCAGCTAAAATGGTTAGTGTTTTTTTTATCATCATAAGTGTTTTATATTAGAGTTTACAGTTCTTATCGCTTGCTGATATGGCACCAGATAGGGTAGTGGTCCGAAGCCTTTATAGATCGGTCTACGGTGCAGTTATAAGCTTTCAGGTTAGGGCTTATCAGGATATTGTCGATACGGAAATAGAATTTGTTCTGATTATACGAGATTCCTAATCCTTTGCCGGATTGGGTAAATGCGTCGTCCAATTTTTGAGTCAGGATACGGTGAGTATACGAGATAGAGCCGTCGTTGAAATCACCACACGCTATAATAGTCGGATATTTGCTTTCTGTAATGGCTTTGTTTACGGAGTCTGCCTGCGAAGCGCGGATGGCTGACGCTTCCGCTAATTTTTTGACCAGTTGCCGAAGTCCGGTTTTGACCTTCTTGGCGTTCGGGTCCTTAATCATATCCTCATACATTCCCCGGTCTTCCTTGGTAAGTTTGTTGGACTCCAAATGGTTGTTAATCAGAGTGACTGTGTCATTATTCACTGCCAGCACATATTTGACGGAACCATTGTATGTACTTTCATAATCAATGGGAGATACTGAAAGTATGGGATATTTAGAAAAACAGGCAAGCTGTACGTCGCTTCTGTTTTGTCGGCGAACGGAATAATAGGGATATGCTTTCAATGCTTTTTTGATGTCTGCTTCTGTCAGATATTTCTTATTCTGCGCTGCATTATATTCTTGCAAACAGATAATATCTGCTTTGCTGTTAACCAGGTATGATAAGATTGGATTCTTTCCGTCTTTCTTTTCCAAATTGCTGAAATTCATTACATTATAAGAAAGAATTTTGATACTTCCTTCCGGGATTGTCTTGGTAGTGGAATTGAAAGGAATATAGGTCCTTATCTGCGGAAAGCAAACCAAAAAACCGATTAGCGGTACTAAAGCATACCGGTAATTGATGAATACCCAGAAAATGATAAAAGCGATATTGATTACCAAAAATAGTGGAAATGCAAGCCCCAGTCCGGAGGAAAGCGGATTCAATTTCGGATTAAGATAAGGACTGTAAGCGCTCAATATCAGCGTTCCTACGAAGAAAGCGTTGATAGCTAATATCAGATATGCGACAATTTTGCCAATATGTTCCATCTTATTATCTTTTGCTTGCATCGAACAAGCTTTTCTTTTCCTCCGTCGTCAGACTGTCGTAACCGGATTTTTTCAATTTATCCAGAATGCGGTCTATTTCGTCGGACTGTGCTTTTTTATGGGCGTTGTAATCATAATCTTTTTCACGACTGGTCGTGCCTCCTCCGTAATGTACTTTCATTTTGGGTTTGTGTTTCCATGTCTTTTTCTGGAATAGAGAGATAAAAGCGTCCAGAAGCCAGTTGATCCATGCGGTCAGATCCGCCCCTTTGCTTAGGCTGGCGGCAAACCAAAGTCCGGCAAGAGCGCCGCCCAAGTGAGCGATATGTCCTCCGGCATTGCTTGACGTGATAGATAATACGTCAATTCCTATAACAACGAGTGCCAGATATTTGAGACGGATTGCGCCGAAAAGAAAGAGTTGTACCCGGTAATTGGGCTCACGGTAAGCAGTGGCAGCCACAATCGCCAAGACGGAAGCCGAAGCTCCTACTAGTGTAGAAACTGCTACTTCCTGATTGAACAAAGGAAATACATTGTAAGCAACCATATATAATAAACCTCCGAGGATACCTCCCAATATGTACAAACCTCTTAAATGCTTTGCTGAAAAAAAGTGTAGAAACAAGCTTCCGAACCAATACAACCAGAGCATATTGAATAGGATATGCAGAAGACCGGCGTGCATGAACATATAAGTGATAATCGACCATGGTTGATGAAAGAACCGAATAAAGGAAGCCGGTAAAGCGAATATGCCGAATATATCGGGTATACTGTGCTGAAATAGTTGCAAGAAAACATTGATTAACGTGCCAATGATAAAAATGCTTACGTTAATGTAAATCAGCTGGATAAATATATTCCCTCTTCTGAATGTCTCTTTTAAATCAGTTATAATATGTCCCATTGTTTTTACTTTTTTTTCTCCAATACAAAATCAGAATAAGCCCGAATAGCATTCCACCCAAGTGAGCAAAATGAGCTACATTATCTCCGGCACTGTTGGCTAGTCCTGCCCATAACTCAATCGCAGCATATCCGATAACGAAGAATTTAGCCTTGATAGGGAAAGGCAGCGGGAAGATAAACAGTTGGTTGTTGGGATACAACATTCCGAATGCCAGCAAAATGGCGTAAACGGCTCCTGAAGCACCTACGGTAGTCATCATGTTGAGATACTGGTCCATAGAAATGATGCCGTAACCTATTAAGTTCACTTCCGTGTGTTGGCTCAGTTCCGTTATGTACTGAATATATTGAACCCCTTCCTGAATGAGTCCTGCACCGATACCGCAAAGGATATAGTAAAACAGGAAACGTTTGGGACCCCAGGTTTGTTCGAGAATCGGTCCGAACATGAAAACGGCAAACATATTAAAAAATATATGGCTGAACCCGCCATGCATAAACATGTACGTGATGAGCTGTGCCGGATTGAAATCACTTGCGAGGAAAAAATGTAATCCTAGATAATTAGCTAAATCTATACCGTAACGTTGGGCTACAAGCGTTCCGAAAAATACTAATACATTGATAATTATCAGGTTTTTAGTTACAGTTGGCATCATTTTAAATTCTGAATATTTAGATACTAGATGCAAAAGTACGAATAAATTCTGTTTTAAAGCATGAAAAAGACTTCCTATTAGCTCTTTTTCAATAAATTGCTGCGTTTTTTTTATGTTTTTATTTGATATGTTGTTTTGTTCGGCTATATTTGTAGAATCAATCCCTTGTAGGATAATCTTTTGTGTAACATATATATTAATTAATCATTTTACGTATTATGAATAAGTCTGAACTTATTAGCGCAATGGCTGCTGAATCTCAAATGAGCAAAGCCGATGCAAAAAAAGCACTTGATGCTTTTATCACTTCAGTTACTAATGCTATGAAAGCTGGCGACAAAGTATCTCTCGTTGGTTTTGGTACTTTCTCTGTAAGCGAAAGAGCTGAAAGAACTGGTATTAACCCTTCTACAAAGGCAACTATTACTATTCCTGCAAAGAAAGTAGCTAAGTTTAAAGCTGGTGCTGAATTGTCTGCAGCTGTTGAATAAGATATCATAGTTGAAAGAATTTAGAAAGAGGAGACGTATACGTCTCCTTTTTTTGTATCTTTGCGCGCAAGAAACAACTTGATTATGAAGATAGAAGATAAACTTGTAGCGTCCGTCATTAGCGGACTGAAAGCACTCTACAGTCAGGAAGTCCCTGAAAAAATGGTGCAAATTCAAAAGACCAAAAAAGAATTTGAAGGACATCTGACGCTGGTCGTGTTCCCTTTTCTGAAAATGTCAAGAAAAGGACCGGAACAGACGGCGCAGGAAATCGGTGAATATCTGAAGGTGAACGAACCGGCAGTAGCAGCTTTTAATGTGATAAAAGGTTTCCTGAACTTGACTATCGCATCGGCTACGTGGATCGATTTGCTGAATGAAATTCAGGCTGACGAACAATATGGTCTGGTGAAAGCTACCGAAACTTCGCCATTGGTGATGATTGAGTATTCTTCTCCGAATACAAACAAACCTCTTCATTTAGGTCATGTGCGTAATAACCTTTTAGGTAATGCATTGGCTAACATTGTGGCGGCAAATGGTAATAAGGTAGTAAAAACAAATATCGTAAACGATCGTGGTATCCATATCTGTAAATCCATGCTGGCATGGAAGAAATATGGAAACGGTGAAACCCCGGAAACTTCCGGCAAGAAAGGTGACCACCTCGTTGGCGATTATTATGTATCTTTCGATAAGCATTATAAAGCGGAGGTAAAGGAACTTATGACTGAGTTTGCGGCACAGGGAATGAGTGAGGATGAAGCTAAGGCGAAAGCGGAAGCTGCTTCTCCCTTGATGCAGGAAGCTCGTGAAATGTTGGTGAAGTGGGAAGCCGGCGACCCGGAAATACGCGGATTGTGGGAAATGATGAATAACTGGGTGTATGCTGGATTTGATGAGACTTACCGGAAAATGGGTGTCAGCTTCGACAAGATATATTATGAATCCAACACTTATCTCGAAGGGAAGGAGAAGGTTATGGAAGGGCTGGAAAAAGGTTTCTTTTTCAAAAAAGAGGACGGATCTGTTTGGGCGGATCTGACTGCTGAAGGTTTGGATCATAAGTTGCTTCTTCGTGGCGATGGTACATCTGTTTATATGACGCAAGATATCGGTACAGCTAAACTTCGCTTTGCAGACTATCCTATTGATAAGATGATTTATGTAGTAGGTAATGAGCAAAACTATCATTTTCAGGTGCTTTCTATTCTGCTTGACAAACTCGGTTTTGAGTGGGGCAAGAGCTTGGTTCACTTCTCTTATGGAATGGTAGAGTTGCCGGAGGGCAAGATGAAATCTCGTGAAGGTACGGTGGTGGACGCTGATGACCTAATGGAAGAAATGATTGCCACTGCTAAAGAAACTTCACAGGAACTTGGCAAATTGGATGGTTTGACACAGGAAGAAGCTGATGATATTGCCCGTATCGTCGGTCTGGGTGCATTGAAATATTTCATTTTGAAAGTAGATGCGCGTAAAAATATGACGTTTAATCCGAAAGAGTCTATCGACTTCAATGGTAATACAGGCCCGTTTATTCAATATACTTATGCTCGTATTCAGTCTGTGCTTCGTAAAGCTGCCGAATCGGGTATTGTGGTTCCCGGACAGATTCCTGCTGGTATTGAATTGAGCGAAAAAGAAGAGGGGCTGATTCAAATGGTTGCCGACTTTGCTGCTGTTGTCAAGCAGGCAGGGGAAGATTACAGCCCGTCTATTATTGCGAATTATACTTATGATTTGGTGAAAGAATACAACCAGTTCTACCATGACTTCAGTATTTTGCGCGAAGAGAACGAAGCGGTGAAAGTGTTCCGTATCGCTCTGTCGGCTAATGTGGCCAAAGTCGTGCGTTTGGGTATGAGTTTACTGGGTATTGAAGTACCTTCCAGAATGTAAGACATTCTCTGAACAAAATATCTTTCTACGGGGTTTCTTCATTATGTATATAATGAAAGGAATCCCGTTAGATCATTTTATAAATATGTTGCGTGTCATATGATTCCCCTCTCTCTTTGTTTGATAGAGTGTATACCGATAGGGGATTTAAGGTAGGATAAAGTAAAAAAGAAAGGCAGACAAAGTTCAAGCCTTGCCTGCCCGATTCTGTTTCTTATGCTGATAATTGTTATTTCTTAGGATACTTATACCAGTCTTTAGCTTGTGCACCATTAGATTTAACCCATGTCGCAAACTTCGGATACGATTCGTCTATTCTTATACCTTCCTCGGGGATCGGGAATTCACTAACCGGCATATTGAGTGCAAACGGCATCAGATCTATTGAAACATAATATAAATCTTCTTCTGGCCTGGATACGTCTTTTCCTGTTCCTAATAATGAAAGATCGGCTTTATCAGTAGGAGGATATTTTACCAAGTGCACTTCTCTACCTCTGGCTTGGCCAGATCCTACGAAGATAAACGGATTGTAAGGTGGCAATATACTTTTCGAAGTAACATCATTTACTTGGATAGTTACAGTGTATTTCCTGGCTTTTTCTTCTTTATTATCAAATATTGCCATATTATCAAATAGCAAGATTGTAGGATGTGATTGACCAGCCTCTGTTTCTCCGGGCATATATTGGGATTTGGGCGCATACGAAGGGCTTTCAATAGTAACTTTGCTAATATCGCTATTAGTAGTGTTATGCAATTGATAACCAAAACCATTCACTAAATAACCTCCACGATGTAATGGAGTGAACTCGTCAACAACCTTATAGATACGATTAGTCAGTATTGATTTATATACTTTACTGGTATATCGTATCATTACGTCATTCATATCGTAATCTCCCTGCTCCGGCCATAAGTCTTCGAATGTCAATATCCCGGAATAAGAAGTATAGTTGTCTTCATCAGTTGGACCTTCCGGATCTGTTGGTAACTCGGGAATTACACCTTCATCAATAGCATCTTTTTCGGCTATGTGAACATAGAAAATTGCATCACAGTAATCGAGGTCTATGTTGTCCTCAAATCCGATAGCAACAATCTGATTAGATTTACTGTCCCGTAACGATATGGTTCTTTGTCTTTGTACGCCATCCTTTCCCGGTTCATTCAAAATTGTGGTGGAGTATCGAGGGCCCATTCCTTTTACGAGATCGCCTTGTGAATCTCCGTTTGAAGGTGTGCTTCTGAATCCCATACCTTGCAGATACCAGCCAATAGTGACGCCCTTAGGAAATTTGTCTTCAAATTTTCCCGTGTCTTCATTCCAGTATTTTAGTTTAACTTCATCACCACAGACTAAAGCTCCTACTCCGGCTGTTTTATAAATAGGAGAAGCATTTGGGAATGCTAATATCCTTTTGATGTTTTCTATGGTCGGTATTTCGCTGGTCGGATAAGTGTAATACCCTACTGTATTATACCATGCGGCACTACTGTTAACAAATACTAGACTAACTTCTGTATCTTTAGTGATAGGGATATCTGATATCATATCACCATTAAAGAACTCAGGATAGTTATCATGAATGTTCCTTCCTCCCGCTTTGTCGAAGATGCTTTTTATATTATAAAGTACATCAGCAGGAGGAATATTCTTTTCTTTTGATAAGTTATTGGGACGTCCGTTGTCATCCCAGTCCATACCAGGCAGCAGTGCCCAGACATCCAAATATTTGTGCTGATTGGCTGTTGTCCCTCTGCTTATCGGGGTTGATGCTTTTTCAAGCAGGGACTTAACATAGTCATTTTGGTTGAAAGAAATACGATGATCGGCGTTAATTGTTAGTTTTACCGGAGATGCTGTACCTAGATAGTCGGATGATAGCCATACTTCTGAGATATCAGCCGGTATACTTATTCCATCTTCACTAAATTTACCATGTTTGTCAGTTGCAGCCCGATAAAAGGGTTCTACTTCTTTTTTCTTCCAACTACCATCTTTGTCATTTACTTCGATCGGATCTTGGTCATAAATCTCAAAAAGAACCGTATATTCTTCCTTAAAGCCATAGTCAATATCTAAGGCTAAACTTTGATTCATGTCGAAATCAAAGAACTGTTCTTTGGGAATCTTCTCGGGTTCTTGAAATAAATCACGTTCATTGTCTACACAACTACATATCAATGGGATACAAAATATGCCCATTAATGTCTTTACAAATATTGTTTGTTTCATATGTTAATGAAATATAAAGATATTAATGGGCAAATATAGAAATAAACCGAAAGCTTTCCAAAAGATATTTACTTCTTTTTTGCAAATTTCTTTTTTGGTGCTGAGGTAACACCTTTCTCGTCCTGTATCCTGATTAATTCCATGCAACTATGCAGGCTTAAATCTTGTGGGACAATATCTTTAGGAATCTTATAGTTATTACCTTTATATGCTATATATGGTCCGTAACGACCATTCAGAATTTCCAATTCTGGTTCTTCTGCGAACTTCTTGATGTGGCGTTCGGCTTCCTTTGTGCGTTTCTCTAGAATCAGTTGTTCCGCCTCTTCTAAAGTAATTTCCATGGGATCCATCGTTTTCGGGAGCGATACATACACCTTATTATGTAGTACATACGGACCGAAACGACCAATACCTACACTGACTGTCTTTCCTTCATATTCGCCTAACGTACGGGGCAGCTTGAACAATTCCAGCACTTCTTCCAATGTGATCGTTTCTATGGACTGACCTTTTTTCATTTGTGCAAAACGTGGCTTTTCTTCATCTTCCGCCGTACCGATTTGCGCCATAGGACCAAAACGTCCGATTTTTACCGAAACAGGTTTACCTGTTTCCGGTTCCTCACCCAAAATACGTTCGCCTACTTTATGTTCAGTCTTTATTGCCAAAGTGTTTTCTACTGACGGGTGGAATTGGTCGTAGAAGGTTTTCAGAATTGAAGTCCATTTCACTTCTCCTTCGGCAATTTCATCGAACTCTTTTTCTACACTAGCTGTAAAGTTATAATCCAGAATATCAGGGAAATATTCGGTGAGGAAATCATTTACTACCGTTCCGGTATCCGTAGGGAATAACTTGGCCTTTTCTGTTCCGGTAATTTCAGTATGATTTTCGTCTTTGACTTGTTGGTCTTTTAATGTCAGCACATTGAACATCCGTTCTTCTCCGTCTTTATTGCCTTTTTCCACATATTCGCGATTCTGAATCGTGGAAATGGTAGGCGCATACGTAGATGGGCGACCGATTCCCAGCTCCTCCAATTTACGTACAAGACTTGCTTCGGTATAGCGCGGTGGGCGTTGGGTAAAACGTTCGGTTGCAACGATAGGACCGTGTTCCAGTTTCTGACCTTTTTTCAGAGGAGGCAACAGATTACTTTCATCCTCTTGTTCATTTTCATCGTCATAAGATTCACGGTATACACGCAAGAATCCATCGAATTTAATAACTTCACCGATAGCTGTAAAGACTTCACTACTACTGCTAATTGATATTGTAACAGTTGTCTTTTCCAGTTCCGCATCTGCCATTTGTGAGGCAATGGTACGTTTCCATATCAAGTCGTACAGTTTTTTCTCCTGCGCTGTCCCTTCGATGGACTGGTTTTCCATATAGGTAGGACGGATTGCTTCATGTGCCTCCTGTGCCCCTTTGGTTTTCGTTTCAAAGTGACGAGGATGCACATAACGTTCACCCATCATTTTGATGATAGCATCCTTACTGCCTATGGTTGCAAATTCCGACAAGTTCACGGAGTCGGTACGCATATAGGTGATAAATCCCGATTCGTACAAACGTTGGGCAATCATCATAGTTTGCGCCACCGTATAGCCTAATTTGCGTGCAGCTTCCTGTTGCAATGTCGAAGTTGTGAACGGAGCAGGAGGTGTTTTCTTTAACGGACGGGTAGTAATATCTTCGATAGCAAAATTAGCTCCTTTACATGCGTTGAGGAATGCTTCTGCTTCTTTCTTCGTTTTGATACGGTGGGCCAGTTCGGCTTTCATCTCCACTAGTTTCCCATCAGTGTCGGGCACAAGGAAAACGGCGGTCACACGGTAAGCTGCTTCCGATTTGAAAGCATGGATTTCGCGTTCGCGCTCAACAATCAGTCGAACGGCAACCGATTGTACACGTCCTGCCGAAAGCGCCGGTTTCACTTTTCTCCAAAGTACAGGAGACAGTTCAAAACCTACGATACGGTCCAGAATACGTCGTGCTTGCTGTGCATTCACGAGGTTAATGTCAATATCACGTGGTTGTTCGATTGCTTTTAAGATAGCACTTTTTGTAATTTCATGAAATACGATTCGTTTTGTGTTTTCCGGTTTTAGTTTTAAGACCTCATACAGATGCCAGGCGATAGCCTCTCCCTCGCGGTCCTCATCGGATGCGAGCCATACGGTTTCTGCCTCTTTCGCTTCTGCTTTCAGTGTGCTAACCAGAGCCTTTTTGTCTGCCGGAATTTCATAATTGGGTTTAAAATTCTTCTCTACGTCGATACTGAACTCTTTTTTCTTCAGATCGCGTATATGTCCGTAACTTGAAAGGACTTTGAAATCTTTCCCAAGAAACTTTTCAATCGTTTTTGCTTTTGCCGGAGACTCGACAATGACAAGGTTTTTCTGCATAATTCTTTCTTTTATAATGGCTTGTACCACAATATTTGGGCACAAAAGTAAAAAAAAAGATTCTCCCTACCTTATAATATAAGGAGAATCTAATGTTTTTTAGTAAAATAACGTCAGCCCGATATAAATCAGTTATAACTATAAATTTTCTTTTTCAGCGTATAGAAGTATTCGTAGGAGGTGGAAGAACATACCAACGGTTATGCTAAATTCATGTTTAAATAGGTTCGAAATTAATTCGTATTTTATATACGGAAGAAAAAGTACTTTACTTATAATTAGAATTTGAAATAAAACAGTACTATTAAAATAAAATTTATTATATTTACAAATTGTATTGTATGTCTTACTAAATATGAGTAAAGTTCTGTTAAAAATATATTTAATATTCTTCTTTGTCGGAATGGCTCATTCCATTCGAAGCCAATCCCCTTACTATTATTATAAACAGCTTGGAATTAAAGAAGGACTTTCGCAGTCAAGAGTACAATGTATCTTGAATGATCATAGAGGCTATTTATGGATTGGTACAGAGTCTGGTTTGAATTGTTACGATCGCGATCATTTGAAACACTATTTGCATCGGCCGGAGGACGAAAGTACATTGCCCTCAGATAATATAATTTTTATAGCGGAAGATTCTTTGCATAATTTGTGGGTAGCCACAACAGTTGGTATTTGTCTTTATAATAGAGGCCATGATAACTTTAAAACTTTATCAAGTAATGGTAAACCTATTTATGTTGCTTCCAGTTTATTGGTAGAAGGGGGAATTTTGTTGGGTGGGTCAGGTGATATTTATAAATATACTTATGCCACTAATAAACTTGAACCTTTATATTATGCAAAGGATCCTGCTTATTATGTTCCTTTTTGGGAGATGGTGCGTTACGATGACGAACATATCTTGCTTAACTCATGTTGGAATGGCATATATTCTTTCAATATTAAAACCCACGAACTGAAGAAGGTAGATGCTTTTACCGGAAAGAGTTATACTACTATTTTCTTAGATTCCCATAAGCGTCTGTGGGTGAGCATTTATGGTAGTGGGCTGTACTGCTATCAAGAAGGTAAACTTTTGAAACATTTTACAACATCCAATTCCTCTCTGACGTACGATGTCATTCATGATATTATGGAGAAAGATAATCAGCTTTGGGTGGCAACTGATGGTGGCGGAATTAACATCATTTCCTTGGATGATTTTTCGTTTACCAACATTCAGCAAAAGCAGGATGATGTTCACTCCTTTCCTGCCAATACCATTTATCGGCTTTATTTGGATTCTGCCAATAATATGTGGGCGGGCAGTATCCGCAGAGGGTTGATTGGTATAAGAAATGTATTTGCTTGTTCTTATCAGAATGTTCCTTTTGGCAATTTATATGGGTTGAGCAATCAGACCATCAATAGTTTTTTCCAAGATAGTGATGGAATGGTTTGGGTGGGGACTGATGGCGGTGGAATCAATAGGTTTGATCCGTTAACGGGAACTTTTAAGCATTATCCTTCTACTATGCATGAAAAGGTGGTTTCTATTGTCGAATATACCCCTGATGAATTATTATTTTCCTCTTTCAACGAGGGACTCTTTATTTTTCATAAGCAAACGGGACGGGTACGTCCTTTTGTTCTGGTCGATAAAGAAACAAATGATCGTGAATGTATTGACGGTTTCTCTGTCAACATCCGACGGGTAACGCCAGACAAGATTCTTTTCAGTGGCCAACATATTTTTATATACGATACTACTCGTCGTAAATTTGAGATTGTAGCCACTATGGGAAGAGAATACGAACGAAATTCGCCCTTGATCATAGCTACTGTGGGTACGAAAACTTATCTTACCGATTTGAAAAATATCTGCGAATATGATTCCTCGGAAGGGATTTTCAGGACGATTTATCAGGGGAAATATATCATTAATGATGCATCGCGTGACCAGGATGGCGTTTTCTGGTTAGCGTCTACCGAAGGCTTGGTACGTTACGATCCACGAACAGGAGAGAGCGAGTTGATCAAGACGAGTTTGTTTCAAGAGGTATCTTCTGTTGTAACTGATAACCAACATCGGATATGGGTAGGAACAAGACGATATTTGTTCGTTTATTCTTCTCTCACTCGGAACTTTGTTACATTGGACGAGGTGGACGGGGTTTTGCCTAACGAATATCTTTTTCAGGCCACTCTTCTTGCTCATAATGGAGATGTTTTTCTAGGTGGTACTATGGGGATGACAGTGATAAATTCTGGCTTTCATTTAGAAACGGAAGAAGATCATACTGTTGAATTACTAGATGTATTACTGAATGGTTTGCCTGTCCCATTATCCGAGAAGCGGGAGAAAGCTATTGAAACTATTCGGGTTCCATGGGACTTTTCCTCTCTGCAACTGAAAGTCCTGTTGAACGAGGGAGATGTGTTTCGTAAAAACTTTTTCCGGTTTAATATTGAAGGAATCGGGCAGGACTTGGCTAATTTCAATTCCAACTCTTTGGTTATTAATTATCTACCGATAGGGGAGTATACAATTACTGCTTCTTATTATACTCGTAATGGGGGGTGGAGTGTGAAACAGCCGATTCTTCATGTCGTGGTTGTTTCCCCTTGGTGGAAGAGCAATTGGTTTTATGCGGGGTTATGTATATTGGTGGGAATAGTAGTTTATGGCATTACTTTCTATTTTTATCGAAAAAAGAAAGCCAAACAGAAACGGGAGATTCTGCGTCTGAAAAACAAAATGTATGAAGAGAAAATTAATTTCTTAACGAACATCAGTCATGAGCTTCGTACGCCTCTTACGCTGATTTGTGCACCGTTGAAGCGTATTATTAATCATGAATCAGGTAGTGATCGTGAGGTAGAAAGATTGTTAGTCCCAATTTATAAGCAAGCACACCAAATGAAGAACATTATCGACATGGTACTTGACGTGCGGAAACTGGAGGAGGGAAAAGATATGTTACATATCCTGCCCTACTCTCTGAATGAGTGGGTACGGTCTGTCGGAGATAAATTTGCCGATGAATATCGCGTGAAGGGTATTTGGCTGGAATATGAACTGGATGAGCGCATAGGGAAGGTTCCTTTTGATAAGAATAAGTGTGAGTTCGTTCTTTCCAACTTCCTGATGAATGCACTCAAGTTCAGTGAATCAAATACTACTACTACGCTAATCACCTGTCTGTTGGAGGGAGAAGGACGGGTACGGGTTTCTGTCAAGGACGAAGGAATGGGGTTGAATATGGTGGATACAGATTCTCTTTTCTCTAGTTTCTATCAAGGGATACATGAGAAGGGAGGGAGTGGTATCGGACTTTCTTATGCGAAGAGCCTTATTGCTCATCATAAGGGAAAAGTGGGTGCTTCGAATACAGAAGGAAAAGGGGCGGTATTCTATTTTGAGTTACCGTTATTGGCGGATACATATGGACGACAAGAACTGTTGCGGGCAGATACGTCTACAGGAGTGGAAGTGAATGAACAAGACAAGATTGATTATACATTCTTAAAGAAATATGCGGTGATGGTGGTAGAAGACACTTCTGAATTACGAAACTATTTGAAAGAAACGTTGAGTAATTATTTTGCTCGTGTATACGTTGCTAAAGATGGTAAAGAAGGGTTGGAGCAGATTAAAGACCGATTGCCTGACATTATCATCAGTGATGTCATGATGCCTCGGATGAATGGATTTGAACTATGCAAGGAAGTGAAGACTAATTTGAAAATCAGTCATATTCCATTCATTTTATTAACTGCCTATCATAATTCACAAAATATGTACACCGGTTATAAGACTGGTGCGGATGTCTTTTTTCCGAAGCCTTTCGAGATAGATAGCTTGCTGGCGCTAATTCATAACCAACTACGGCAGCGTGAACAGATCAGAATACGCTATAAGGATGACAAATTGTTGACACATAAGGATATGAGTTTCAGTAATGCTGATGAGACTTTTCTGCTGAAGTTGAATACATTGATTGCGGACAACATGAGCAATCCGGAACTGGATGTTGCGTTTTTGGCTACTAATATGTGTATCAGTCGCTCATTGTTGTTTAATAAAGTGAAAACTATCACAGGTATGGGGATTGTAGATTATGTGAATAAGCAGCGTATTGAACGGTCTATCGTGTTGCTTACAACCACCACTATGAATATTACCGAGATTTCTGAAGTAGTTGGCTTCTCCTCCTTGCGTTATTTTAGCAAGGTTTTCAAATCTATAAAAGGAGAGATTCCTTCTGCTTACCGGAAACAGGATAAAGTGGGAGGCGACACCTGTTTGTAATTGATGTTAGAAAACCGATTGTAACAATGAGAGGAATGAAAATCATAAAGTATGTTTATGCTTTCATTCCTCTTCCTTTAAGAAGTCCCTAAAAACTTAGTTCTACCTTAATCAGAAAAACTATTTATTCAGTTTGCTAACCTTTACCCAATCTATTTCCATAATGGCAGGTAGATCGGTGTCATCAATAGGACCTGCCCATGAATCTGCGTTTCCTCCAAGTCCCATATTCAGAATGATATAGAAAGAAGAATCTTTGGTGAACGGCCATTGTTTCATTTCTTCTTCATTTGCCAGCTTGAGGTTCTCATAAGAGAAAGTCTTCTGGTCATTGACAAAGAACGTTATTTTATCTTCTGTCCATTCTACGGCATAGATATTCCAGTCCTCGTAGTTGCATGTTACCGATGTCGAGTTGATAGGATCTTTGATGTTCAAGTCGTAGGTATAGTGGGTATGCACTGTCTGATAAATCACATCTTCTTGCCGGATATGCTCCATTATGTCAATCTCACCGCCATTCGGCCAACTACTGTATAAGGGAGCAGACTTTTGAGGCATCAGCCAGATAGCAGGAAAGGCTCCGTCAGGATGTCTGGGGATTCTCGCTCTGACTTCAACACGCCCGAAGGTGAAGTCTACCTTACCTATTGACTCGATACCGCCGGCACGATATTCATTACCTATTTTTTCTGCCTTTAGTATCAGTTTGCCATCTTCTACATATGCTTGGTCGTAGCTTTCGGACATCTCGTCGCACCAGTCTGATGTTGATTTTTGACAGAGTACCCAGCTGTTGGGGTTGGGAATGCCATTTACGTTGAAATCGTCTATAAAGATAATGTCTTTCAACGTTTCGTCATACTTCGGTAGTACGATGGTATAAGTAGTCGACTGATTGTTCGCGGTGGTGACAGTCACCTTTTGCTCTTTCTGCCAGTTTTGTATAAAGGTAGCGGGGTCTGGTGAAATGCTCGCTCCGTCCATCAATGTATAATCCACGCCGGTGATGACATTCGCATTTTCGATGGTTCCGATTTCTATCTTGTGGGTGGTCTGGTCTATCTTTCCGTGATAATAGGAGGTAGTACCCGTTTGTACATTATTCACTGCTACGGCAAAAGCTGTAAGCGGATAGTTAGTCTTTTTTTGAGTGACGTACTTCGTTTCATCGTCCAGACAAGCAAAACAGGAAATACCGATGAATGTCAGGCTCAATATAAATAATAATTTTTTTTTCATCATACTCTTTTGGTTTTATGTATTATGAGTTTAATAAGCACTTACCCGAATTGTTGTTGGCAAGCGGGCAAGCACTTTTTGACTAAAGAATCAGTCTCCCCAGTTTAACGGAGCCACATATTCCCATTTAGTAAATACGAGACTGCCGCTTGTTGCTCTGACAAGGAAAGTTCCGCCGGAGCTAAGTTGCGAGAATGGCACTTTCCACGTGTCGCCTGTTCCGTCTGCATCGCTCACACCATCGCTGGTTGCTTTGGCGATTATCTTATTGTTCAGTATCCATTCGGTGTAGAGCCAGCTGCCGGTAGGTGTTACGCTCTCTTGGAGTTCAAACGACAGTACATTGGGTTGACTGGAATCTACAGTGTGGCGGCAATCAGATCTATCATCGAACACATCACTACACCAAGGTCTCGTACTTAGGAGGGTTATATTGTCACTGACATGGAAACGAAGTTCCACATCTCCCCACATAAAGAAGAGTTCGAAGTTGGCATTGAAAGGTTCGAAGTAGAAGTTGTAACGTCCGGGCATCAAGCTGCCGGGACCATATTGAGTACCTAACGTAACATCCATGTTGTGTACCTCAGGACGTTTGGGATTGGCCTGCTTGAACTTCACGGTCTTGGTCAGCGGTGTAGCGCCTTCGGCGGCTTTGGTTGCCAGTATGATTGTTCCCGTACGAACGCTGGACCCCGTATGTTCGGATACTTTGATTACCAGTTCTTCAGAACCGGAGAAAGAAGTTTTCTCGAAATCGTACCATGTATCGTCCAGTTCATTCTCTTTATAAACAGTCCATTCTGCATTGGATTCTATGGAGATTTTGAGCTCCTGCTCTTGCTCATAGATGGCAAACCACTTACCGTTCACTGGTGTTTCCGGTGTCAGCAGCACGCCGTCTTGTGTGCATTTCACTTCCATGGCAACTTTTCCGTGGCGGTCGTAAATGGTTACTACACCCGTTCTCATTTCACCTGTGTTGGGGGTAGCCTCTACTGTAATCTGTCCGTTTTGCTCGCCTTCAATCTTCCCGTCGTTACCTCGGATAGAAAGCCAGATGTCACCTTCTGTCACCTTAGCACTCCACTTCTGGTTACTGAGCACATTGAATGTCATAGCATCGCCTTCTTGGTTAATCATCTCTACGTCCTCTACATTCAGATAGGCAGTACCTTTCTGAGTGAGTACAAAGCGTTTGCCTGTCCAATAGTCACTCTTGATGTGAATGGTATCTATACGGTCGTCCAGTGCGGTATTCTCTTTGCAGGCAACAGTTACAGTATAGGTCTTACCAGCTTCACCCGTTGAGGGTGAAAGGGTATACCAGTCATATTTTCCGAAGACTTCCCATGAGTCAGTAGACTTGACTTCGAAAGAGAAAGGCTCCGGGTTGGAGGCTTGGATCACGTAAGAGTCTTCTACTCTATAACGCAAGTCGACCCACTTCTCTGCTTTGTCCTCTTCGCAGCTCTGCAACAGTAAACCAGTTGTAGGCAATGTCAAAAGCGGTAAAGCCCAGTATATTGCTTTATGTATAATTGATTTCATATTCACTTTATGTTTTTAGTATTATTCATAAGACTCAAAGTTGATAGATTTGAATGTCATTGTACAAATCTGGTCTGTTTCACTTTCAAATCCGAAGTAGAACTGTTGTCCACGGAAATTCGGATTGACCGCATAAATGTCCGTCTTATTTTTCATCCGTGCTACCTCTTGTTCGTTGACGTAAAGTATTAGACATATTTTGCCTTCATTTTCCGGATCGTCTTTGGCTTCAATGGCAATAGATTTAACGTCATTGATGTTTATATTAAAGTTTTGTAGTTTAAAGTAAGCTCCGTCCCATGCATCAATGTTTGAAGTCATCTCTGAACTTTCCGGTCTCAACCAGGCTTTGATATAACCGGAGCCATCTCCCCAAGTCCATGTATCTCCGTTAAGTTCGATTGCTCCATTACTGTCCGGTATATCCACTTTGTCAAACTCCCAAGCAACTTTTCCTTTTCTGAATCCAAAATTGGATACAAATCTGGCTGCGCCTTTACTTTGGATAGTAGTATATCCTGTCACCGGATCTACGGTCTCCTCTCCTCTGTCTAGAGACATATTTCTGGGTTGTGTCACTTCAATAGGCACGCCTTCAAATCCCGGAACATTCATTTTAGGATACAGTAAGATGTGTCCGGTACGCGGAACGAATAAATTATTAAACGTAGTAGACAGTTTTAACCGATTGCCGTCTGCTTCTGCACTCAGCCATTCTTTGTATTCAGTCGGAATTTCTATTTTCCATTCTACACTAGAGTTGATTTCTATTGTTTTCTCTCCACCTTCTCCGCTCATTGTGTTAACAGCATCTTCTTCATTCTTGGTTTCAATCACAATACCATCTTGGGTAATAGTGAATGTCTCCTCCTGAAAAGCCGTTTTCACGGTGATTTCCGCACTTCTTATTGCTCCTGTATTTTTGGGGACAGTAATTGTAATGTTCTCTTTCTCACCGTTCTCATTTCCCGTACCGGATGTTTTATCGATATTCTCAAGGAACTGAGTCGTAGTAATGATTTCCCACGGTTTATTGGAAATGATATTAAATGAAACCATGCCTCCTTCGGTAGGAACGATATCCGTAGGACGAATTACTACCAAGTCTTCTTTAGAAGCTTGTTCGATAGTCACTACCTTAGTTCCCTCAATGCCTTCAGCCTTGATGAACAGTTGAGCTGTACGCATTTGTTTTCCCACATTATTTTCGAGAGTTACTACAATCTCCGAAACCAGTGAACTTGTTGCACTCATAGTGGGAGTGGGTTTGCACCACTGTTGATTACTCTCGATTGTCCAAGGGGTGTTTGAACTGATATTAAAAACGATGTTGCTGGGAGAAGTTGCCAAAGCGGTATAAGCCTCCAGTGCATCTATCTGGATGTTGAGGGGTCCTTCCGGCTGTGAGTCGATATCGAACTCCTGACATGCTACGAAACTGAATGTGCACAATGCAAGAATCAGTTGCAATAATGTGTTGTTATATAACTTTTTCATATATCATATTTACTATTAGATTAGACAATAAATTACCATCCTGCATTTTGAGGATTTAAGTTTGTATTTTTGTACAGCTCGCTCTGAGGTATAGGATAGAGATACATGCAGTCTCTCCATGTGCGGCTTTCATAAAGGTTTTTATAAAAACTCAGTGTGCCGTTCTGTTGTTTTTCAATCTTCACTCCGTACAGTTCGCGCTGGGTAGTATCAGCTATTTTCCACCTGCGTACATCCCAAAAACGGTGATCTTCGAAGGCAAATTCTACGCGCCATTCATTGTACAGACGTTCCAAGAATTCTTCTTTTCCCATAGAAGTAAGTAGCGGCATGTCGGCATTCTTTCTTACTTCGTTGATAGCCCACAATGCTGAATACACATAAGTCTCATCAGTGTAGTCGACATCATTGAAAGCGTTAACCATGGATTCTGCATAGGTGAGCAAGGTTTCCGCATAACGGTAAATTGCCCAATAGTGCTTGTTGGCTGATTCCCTGCCCGGTTCAAAACTGGTACCTTCCTGAATGTACCGGCGCAGAAAATAACCGGTGGGCGAACCTCCTTCTGACACAATACCATCATCAACACCTCCTTTGAACGTTTCTACCGTACTCTCTTTAAATGTCATGCCATTGGCGAGAATTGTGCGATAGAATCGTTTGTCACGGTTTTCATAAGGAGCTTGCGGATTGAAATCGGGGTCATCGCAAACCCAACCGGTATTTTCCAGTGTCACTCTATAACCGTTGGCGGTTTCAAAGGCGTCCACCAGATTTTGTGACGGGAAGTTGCCGTAAGCAATCATGGAAGTGCGTGCCCCGTAAGTGAAACGAAGAGGAAAATTATATCTCTCGAAGTTTGTAGCTTCAGCATTGAGTCTCATCAGTACCACTTCTTTTGATGCGAAGTTGTTGGCACTCTCTTGACCGTCAAGGGAGTAAAGTCCTGTATTCATGATGTCCAATGCAGCTTTGGCGGATTGCTTCCATAATTCGGTATCCATAGAAGGATTATGTAAGCGGCTGGCTGCATATAATAATGCTTTTGATTTCACCGCCATTGCAAAACCTCTGGTTACTCTGCCTATCTCCGCTTCCGGTTCGTTTACATAATCATCCGGTAAGTTGTTAGCAGCCTCGTTACATTCGTTGACAATAAAATTAATCACCTCGGCAAATGGTGTTTTACCAATAGTGTTCGCTTCTTCTTCTGTAAGCACTTCCAATGGCATGGCGATATCACCATAGCGGCGTGCCAGCTCAAAAAAGTAGTGTGCGCGC
This sequence comes from Bacteroides sp. 43_46, assembly GCF_001915455.1. Taxonomy (NCBI): domain Bacteria; kingdom Pseudomonadati; phylum Bacteroidota; class Bacteroidia; order Bacteroidales; family Bacteroidaceae; genus Bacteroides; species Bacteroides sp. 43_46. Next base: position 21,913 of record NZ_MNQN01000100.1, read on the forward strand.
AGCACTCTGGCCTCGTAAGGGAAGTATTTCAATTGCTTCATCCAATTCTGATATTGTCCGTCGTGTTCATAACGCGAGAAGTCCACTTGTGCAATCTCTGTAAGAAAACTATTGGCGGCACGGATGCCACGATAGAGCGTCCAAGCGTCATCATACGTTTTGATGGGTGACCAATTGCCGTTGTTCGCGTTTTGGATGTTGGCGGCGTAAGCTCCGAACTCACCGTCGTCTGAGGCACAGTCACGCATGGAATAACTCTCTTCGGAAAAGATTCCTTCAGTTGCGAAATACGCATATCCTTGCGGCATATATGAGTATACGTGGGACAGCATATCTTTGCTTGTACCGAAATACTTATACATGTCTTCTTTTGTCTTCAAACCGTTTGTTTCATCAAAATCGAGATAATTGCACGAAGCAAGGCTCAACGAAGACAAAACGGTTAAGATGATGTATTTGGTTCTCATAATGTTCATTTACTTTACATTAAAAATTAAGTTTCACACCCGCCCAATAGCTCCTTGCAGACGGATAAGCGATACCAAGTTGTTCGGGATCGGCAAAATGGATGTTATCTAGCGAGAACAAGTTAGTGCCTTGCACGAATACTTGTAAATCGGCAAAACGGGTCTGAGATTTCGGAAATGTATAAGCTACCAGCAGGTTCCGTAATTTCAGGAACGAACCGTCACGATACCACAATGAACTGGCACGGTAGTTGTTCTGGTTTTCCTGTGTAGTCAGTCTCGGCATAGTAGCTTTGGCTTTGTTCTCCGGTGTCCAGTAAACTTCCTCGTTCAGGAAAGTGTTCGAGATGTTTCCGTTGTTCACAAGTGGTCGGTAAAGCGGGCTGTCAAGTAGAGAGACTGTTACACCGGTCATTCCTTGGAAGTCGGCAGAGAGTTCGAATCTTTTATAGGAGAAATTCAGATTGAATCCGAAGTAGAAACGTGGTAGTGAGGAACCGAACATTTTTACCACATCTTTTTCATCAATGCGGTTATCACCGTTTTGGTCTTTATACTTCACGTCACCGGGAGCGATGCCTGAGAATGTTTGCTGCGGGCTGTTGTTGATTTCCTGCTGACTGTTGAAGAATCCTATTGCTTCCAGACCGTACATCTGTCCCACACGGTTGCCTTTGGTGTACAAGTAGTCATACTCTTGATAGGCTTGGTTTACATTGACTACTTCCGAGTTCAAGTACGACATGGTTGCTCCGATACTGTAATGGAAATCACCGGCTTTGTCATTCCAGTTCAAAGAGGCATCAAATCCTCTGTATTTATAGATTCCTTCGTTTACTTGCCCCACCGTGACACCGATGATGCCGGACGTGGAATTGGCGCCGGACACAAGTATATCCGAACGTTTCTCGTAGAAACCTTCCACAGTAGCATTTAACCGGTTGTTGAGAGCGGAAAGATCAAATCCGAAAGTCGCTTTTTGGGATTTCTCCGCTACCAATCCGACTACCGGCAAGTTACCTTCGCTACCTCCTGAAACGCTTCCGGCGTTTTCGCCGAAGTTGTAACCTGCAGCATAACCGTATGACTGGCGCCATAATTCGTGGCTCAAGTTTCCATCCCAACCGGAAAGACCATAGGAGGCACGAATCTTGAAGATATTAATCGGAGTTATTTTCTCCATGAATGCTTCGTTGGATACGATCCAGGCGGCAGATATGGCAGGATAGTTCGCGAATTTGTCTCCATCCGGCAAATATGCCGAACCGGAACGGTTGAATACGGCATTAAGGGTATAACGGTCGTCGTAAGTATAGGTGGCATTCATTAAAACTGACAGATTTTTTTGTGAATTGTTTCTGCCGTTTCTATTTACTGACTGCATGTCGTAAATCAATGCTCCTCCTACCCGGTGTTTGTCAAAGGTACGGCTATAGTCCGCTTTTGCCTGGAAGTTGCTTCTGAACAACAGGTTTTCAAAAGGCTGGCTGTGTCCCAAGGTTTCGGAGTCTGTGCCCCAAATAGTAGGAGTGGTTATCAATGTGCCATCGTCGGAAATACTGGCTCCGCTGTTCATATAACGGTAGCTTTTGCTGCTGGTTTCATACATTCCTCCGATGTTATCGAAAGAAATAGCCGCCTCGACTGCCAATCCCTTGGTCAGCATGTCCAGTTTTTGGCGGACGCTCAAGTCGGCGAGCAGGCTTCCGTATACATTACGGATATGTCCGTAATGTTTCAGTAAGGCAACCGGGTTCTTGTCTCCATAGACTGAACTTCCTCCAAAGATGCCGTTTTCATGACGGATGGGGAATGCGGCCGAAGGAATGCCGTAAATGTCATTGAAGATAGCGTTACGCCCGTAACGGGTTCCCCGAAGTTCTTTCAGTTTTCCGGCGATTCCGAGTTTCAGATAAGTACTTTTAGTCACGTTCACGTCCAGATTGGTACGCACAGTTAAGCGTGTATCTGTGGGCGTGGTGTCGTAACGTGTGTCTTCCGTATTTTTCTTCAGCATCGAACGGTCACGATAGTAATCTACTACGGTATAGAAACGGAACTTTTCGCCACCTCCGCTGAAAGCCATTTTTAGGTTATGTGTAAATCCGGTTTTGTTCAACGTTTCTTCCCACCAGTCTACGTTCGGATAGTCGTATGGGTAAATACCTGTACGGAAAGCCTCCAATTCCCGGATATTGTAGCGTGCGGACAGACCGTCTCCACTCAGTGCGGTATTGAGAGTGTTCGCATACGTATAGGCGTCTGCAAAGTCAGGAGAGCGGAACTGGGTGTTAACGCCGAAGTTATAGTCTACCTTTACTTTTAGTCCATTGCTTGTGCCGCGTTTGGTCGTAATCAATATTACACCGTTAGCACCGCGCATACCATAGAGGGCAGCAGCAGCGGCGTCTTTCAGTACGTAGCACGATTCAATCTCCATAGAACTAATATCGGTGATGTCGCGAGGAAAACCGTCGATCAACACTAACGGAGCATGACCGTGTATGGAGAGAGAAGAAACGTTGTCGGCTGACGAGCCTGCGCCTTGATATACGTTCAGACCGGCTACTTTCCCATATAGTGCTTTGCTGATGTCTATATGCGGAGATTTTTCGAATGCAGAAGCATTGACTCCGTTGACAGAATAACTACTGGTCTGGGAAGATACGTTTATACGGTATCCTACGCTCAAGGTGTCAGCCAGCTGCATATCCGATACCGTTGCTGGTGTCTGCGCGTTCAGAACTACCGCACCTCCCAGGAGTAGAGTGGTTAATATATAGTTTATTTTATTCATTGTTCAATAGAATATTAGTTTGCGTATCAATTTACCAACCCGGATTTTGGGTCATTCCATATCTCTTGTTGATTTCGTCTTGAGGTATCGGAGCCAGATACCATTTGGTATCCCAACTGTCTACCCAATAGCGGTCGCTTAATTCTACTTTCTCAAAAGTGAACGCTGTGGGATTGTGTTGGTCGTTACCTCTGCTCCGCAGTCCGTACAGTTGCTTTCTGAAATCGTTTTCACGACCTCTGCGCACAAGGTCGAACCAACGTACCTCTTCGAATCCCAATTCCAGTGCTCTTTCTCTCAGTACGGCTTCCAGAAACTCATCGTAATTCATGTTCTTGGGAAGTTCGGAGAGACCTACTCTCTTCCGTACATCGTTCACCAACTTGTAGGCTTCATCGTTCGGACGTTTATTCACTTCGTTGAGTACTTCCGCATATCCCAGCATGATTTCCGGCAGACGGGTATGAGGCCACTGTATCGGCCCTTCACGGTCACTGTTCTCTTGTAAGATGAACTTCATGGTCATGAATCCGCTACCGGCTTTGTAGTTGGGATGATTGAGATGGACAGGGGCGACTGTTCCATTGCAATAGGTGTCTCCCGGACAAGCCACATTTTCATACAGGCGCGGGTCACGGGTAGGTTCCATATCACCCACGGTAAAGAAAGGCTGACGGGAAGGAGACTGCCAGTTGAAGTCTTTCGGAAAATCGGTTCCGTCCGCCCAAGAGAACATATCGACATAGTTTAATGTGGGAAGATACCCCCAAGGACGGCTGTCGATATACTCCCAAATAGTGTTGACATCATATCCATGACGGGTAGAGATCAGTATTTCCGTACCGCCACGATTATAGTATGCCCGGCGGTAGGCAAGACGTCTTGCCCGATGAGTATCTTCCTCCGGCTGGATCAGCGAGTATCCGCCTTGTCTTTGCACTTCCGCAAAGAAAGCCTCGCCTGCTGCCTTTGCAGCTTCCCAACGCTGGGCGCTATAGTTACCGTAGCAGGTATATTCGTCCGCTTGGGGATGCCATTTCTTGTCAGAGTTGAAAGTGGGGCTGGCAGCCCATTGCAGTACTTTGAATTTCAGTGCCATAGCTCCCGCCTTGGTCATACGTCCGTCATCCGCGTCATCCTGTTTCCACTTTAAGTTGGAGTTGATGACTTCGTCGAGCAAAGCTACAATCTTCTCCACGGTTTGGGCGAATGTGATGCGGGGGAAGTTCATCTCCTCGTTGACGTCTACATAGTGGTCTATCCACGTCACGCCGCCTACGTAGCGAAGCATCTCGAAGTAACAAAGGGCTATAACGGTTTTCGCTTCAGCGATACGTTGGCTCTTTTCACTTTCCGACATATCGGGCACATCTTTTACATTCTCGATATAGCACCAGGCGTAGCGGATGGCAGTCCAGTCGGCTTTACTTCCATAACGGTAGGCTGCACTTCGGGGAACGTTGGTGGGACTGAGTGCGCCGTTATAATAAAGTTTTAGAGGACCGTCGTTGATGTTGTCTCGAAAACTGTAACATAAGTCAGTGAGAGATTCGAGGATGTTCACACCCAACTTCCAGTCGGAAGTGGTGGGCAGCCCGTAAGGTAATCCGGTATATGCTTTTGTCAGCACCTTTTCGGCATTTATTCTCGAAGAAAACATCTCTTTGGTGGTTGCTCCGGAACTTTCAGGCTGATTGCCCAGAAATTTATCTCCGAAACTGATTTCAGAGCAGGAAGAAGCCATTAGCAGGCATCCTAGTGCCATGAATCCTTTTAATATACTATTCATAAAGTTGTTCTTTTAGAAGTTAAGATTTAAACCAAAGCTGTACACCTTAATCAGCGGATACTCTCCATAGTTGTCAGGGTTACTTTCCGGGTCAAGGTATTTAAGCGGTGAGAAAGTCAGCAGGTTATAACCGCTGAAATTGAATCCGAGTGAAGTAAGTCCCAGTTTCTTCAAGAATTTTTTTCCGGTGAGCGTGTAGCTGAGGCTCAGACTTTTCAGGCGGAGATAAGAAGCATCTGCCAGCCAAAGAGTAGAGGGCTCGGAATTCCAGCTTTCCGAAGTTTCCGATGCACGCGGATAGACAGCACCCAATTGGTTCTCCTCTGTCCAACAACCATCATAAAAGTAGGTTAGCAGACCGCGCTTTCCTGCATTGGTATACGGGATACGGTATTCGATTTCGTACATTCTGTTGACGTTCTTGGAGCCTACCCACTGCATGGAGAGGTCAAAGCCTTTCCAGTTGAAACCCATGTTCATGCCGAATACATATTCCGGGCGGGTGGCAAAGCCGGTCACACATTTGTCATTACCGTCTACGACATGATCACCGTTGAGGTCAGCGTACATAGCATCGCCCGGATATACCTTCACGGAGGGTTGCGGAAGTTCCGGATTTAAAACTAACTCGCCACCGGCACCGGTAGTAAAGTCGCTGTACTGATAAAGACGGACAAAGTTGTACAATCCGCTGTAACGTCCCGTAGAACCGCCGGTATGGTTCATATAAGAGAACTGCTTGGGTACTTCGTCCATATAAAGGATCTTGTTGCGGGCAAAGGAGACGTTGGCATCTACGTAATAACCGAAATTCTTACCTATCCTGTCGCGCCAGCCCAAAGAGATTTCGTAACCGTGATTGTTTACCTTACCTATATTGAGGTTAGGCAGAGAGGTTGCGATAATGCTCGGAGTAGATTCTGGAGAAATAAGAATCCCCGTGCGGTGTTCGATAAAATAGTCGAAAGTTGCAGACAGGCGGCTGTTGAAGAACTTAAGATCGATACCGTAGTTCTGTTTCTCCGCAGTTTCCCAAGTCACTTCCGGATTACCCATACTTGAGATGGCGGCTGCCGATTGGGATATGGGATTATTAATACCGAAACTGTAACTTCCTGAGCCACCCCATACGGCAGGCATGTACATAAAGCGGGAATTTACGCCTTTGTCGTTACCTACACGTCCCCAGGAAGCTCTGAGCTTTAAGTAATCCACTACTTTCTGGTTTTCCATAAATTTCTCGGCAGTGGCTATCCAGCCAGCTGAGAAAGAAGGGAAGATACCGAAACGTGTGCTACCCGGAGCAAAGTTTTCCGAGCCGTTATACCCTACGTTTACATCGAGCAGGTATTTGCTTTGATAGGCATACGTGGCACGTCCCACCAGTCCTACATAGTTGCGCGGCAGATAAGTGTAGCTGTCCGGATAGTAATTGCGTGATTGGTTGTACAGGATGAGTCCGGACACTTTATGATCGCCGAACATACGATCATAGTTGATACGTCCCTCGAGGTACCAATTTTGTGCTCGTCCGCTACTTTCCGAATAGGTCAGCGGAGTATCGCTGCCGGAAGGTACGAAAATATGTGTCTTGTCGTAATCGGGATCGGTCTGGGGCATATTCCCGTTCGAGTCGAAATATGATTGGTAGTATACTGTTTGTGATTCTATGGCTCCTCCAGCACGTTCCTTATATAACTTGAATTGATTGTCGTAGGCTCCTTTGACGGAAACGCTCAGTCCCGGAGTGACGAAATCTAATTTCTGTGTGATGTCCACGTCCATATTCAACGTCGTGTCATACGTTTGGTTGTATCCTTTTCCGTAGAATACGAACATACCATCGCGCATTACTTCTCCTAAGGGTACCAGGTCATCGGGAACCAATGTACGTACTCCATTGATAAACCCCGGTCCGGCAAAAGGATGTGACCATATTTGCGCTATCACCCAAGCATTCGGGTCGTTACCTGTACCCGACTGAACGTCGCGTGGTTCTTGTATCTTGCCTAGCACACCGCCTACACCCAATTTCATGGTAGTGGTCTTGGTCAGGTTCGCGTCGATATTGGCACGATAGTTATAGCGGTTGTAGCGGTAGTTGTTGTCATACAACTGTCCGGGAAGTTCTTTCAGTAGTCCGTTCTGATACGTATAACCTACCGATACGAAATACTGTACATTGTCGTTACCACCGGAAATGTTGACGTTGTTCTGGCTTTGGAGGTAGAGATTATGGAAGATATACTTCTTCCAATCCATGTTAGGGTACATGATAGGGTCGGAGCCTGTACGATAAGCCTCTATCTGTTCCGGAGTAAAGTAAAGTTTGGGATTGGTGACATGATCCATTTCCTGCTTCATGTTCCAGAACCGTGCAAATTCGTAACTGCCTGTCTGCTCTACCAGTGAAATGGGTTGCTGCAATCCTAGCTTGGTACTGGCGGATATTTGTGTCTTTCCCGATTTACCTCTACGGGTAGTAATCAGTATGACACCATTCGCGCCTCTTACTCCGAACACTGCGGTAGAAGAGGCATCTTTCAACACGGAGATAGTTTCTACCTCATTCGGGTCAATCTGTGAAAAGGCACGTTCGACACCATCTACCAGAATTAAGGGCTTGGACTGTGAATCATTCAATGAACCGACACCACGTACGTAAATGGCGGCGGCATCCTTACCCGGTTGTCCGGTAGTCTGTACTGAAGATACCCCTGGCAATGCACCGGCAAGGATGTTCGTGATACTTGTTGCCGGTGATTTTATCAACTCCTTGTTGTCAATAGAGGAGACGGCACTCGTAAGCATTCTCCTGTCCTGATTACCGTAGGCGATAGCTACCACTTCTACTTCACCAAGGTTCTGCGAGTCTTCTTTCAAGGTGACTGTGATAAATTTCCTGTCTCCCACTACTATTTCTTGGGTTACATACCCGATAAAGGAGATACTCAACACCGACTTTCTGTTTGGAACGACGATTGTAAAGTTGCCGTCGAAATCTGTAATAGCTCCTATGCTTGTACCTTTTACAGTTACATTAGCACCGGGAACACCTTCTTTGAGCGTTTCATCCGTTACTTTACCTTTGATAGTAATACCTTCAGGGGGTAAGGCATACATCATTGGTATGAACAAAAGAAACATAATAAGAAAACGGAATCTTAAATTACGCGCGTTTCTCATACTGTTTAATTTAATTAGGTTAATAATGAAAGATTAATAATATGTTAAGTTAATAATCTGCTTCATTTGAAGTAAGGTCAACAATTAATGGATTTGTTGGCTTTTAACAATACTGCAAAGTTAGATGAGGTGTGGAAAACAGATGTGCAATATTCTCCAAATAAGGTGCACAAAATGCTATAAAACGCTTTGTGATAGTACAGGAAGCCACTTTTGAAGTTGTGGGTAAATATGTTTACATTCACTAGGAAAACCTATCGGATAAAATAAAATGTTGGTTAGTATAGATTAATGTCTGTATATTCTACGTACATTTATCTCGTTAGTATTTTAGTTTTCGTTTAACAACTGTTGAACGAAAACTGACTAGCCAATGAAGTAAATAGTATATGAGGATGAAAAGAATAATCTTCCCCAATGAAAAACAAATGAGTAATGAGTGTTAATTATGACCTTTACGAAACACCTAATCCTGACAAGGAAGGGGAAGTGTTGCCTTTACATGCACGTGTGGTATTGAAGGGTAGTTATACTGCCGAAGAAATTGCAGATCAAGTTGTAGCATTTCAGCATATGCCTCATGCGCAAGTGGTGGGTATCATAGAAGCTATCTCGAAAGAATTACGGCATTTGCTTTTGAAAGGATTTTCCGTTGAATTGGGTGATATTGGCTATTTTACTCTTTCTTTGAGTGTGGACAAAGAAGTGACTAAGCCAAAAGCCTTGCGTTCACCATCAGTATCTCTTAAAGACATTAATTTGAGAATAAACCGTCAGTTTAAGAAGGATATTGAGAGTGAATTGGTATTGCAACGTTATCATTCTCCCTTTCGTGTGAAGAATCCGTGTATTAACCGACAGGATTATGCTTCACTTGTCGGAAAGACAAAAACACAGGCATTGAAAGATATAAATACTTTTATTGGGCAAGGTATTTTGAGAAAGTATGGGACAGGACGTTCGGTAGTATATATAAAGGCTGAATAAAATAATTAAAGTATTTTTGCGATAGATTAGAAAGATAAAATCTGATTGATAAAACTAGTTCCGGCTTAATCTGACTACATTGGCGTGTGTAATAGATTAAGCCGGAACTGATTTATTTTGCTATGATTTATCTTTTTGCTGACTTTAGAACCGGAAACTCAAGCCCCCTAGGAAATTGAATCCTTCGGCAGGATAACCTAAATAGTATTGATACTTCTTGTTCAGCAGATTGTGTACTTGCGCATAGACCGATACTCCTTTGAACACATTATAGCTTGCCCCAATGTGCAAATCATTGATAGCAGCCATTTTTGCGTATCCTTCCACTTCTTCCCTGTTGATGTAGTCATAGCTGAGATTGATATTCAAGGCGGAAATCGGATGAATACGAACGTTGAAAGACATTTCGCTGGCAGGTTTTACAGCCAACAGATATTCTTCTGTTTTGCTGTCCCATTTACGATAAGTGTACTTGGCAGATAAAGACACGATTTCTTTATAGTCGTAACTAACTTCACCTCCGACATAAAGATTGTCTGTATTATCTTGCGAGAAATTCAGATAAGATTCGAAATGGGTAACACTCGCTCTTCCGAAAGCTGAATAAGATAAGTCATTTTTCAAGTTCTGGTAGCCTCCGTATATATTGAACCATACTCCCGGATAAGGACTGGCCTTGAATCCGAGCGTACCATTAATTTGTTCGTATGTATCGTAAGGACGTTGCACATATCCCCAGGTGGAAGAGAGATAGGCGTCCGGTAGTTCGCCATAAGGACAAATACTCTCCAATCTGCGGAAATCATTGAGAAGTTTCCCTCCTGTTGCTTTGGCATAAACTACATAGCTGTCAGAGAATATGTATTGTGCAGTGATGTCCGGTGATACGCGGAATGTTTTGTCGAATCCGAAAGATAAGTCCACATTGGCGCCGACGTGTAATTTCCAGTCATCATTATCCAGTTCGTAATAAGGATTCAGAAGGAGGGTTGTATAATTTTTGAAGTATTCATCTCCAGTGGAGATATTCTTTGTATATCCGCTGTATAAGAAATTGTTCATAGCTAATGCAATAGTAACCGATTGCTGGTCGTTGATCGCTCCTGTGACATCTCCTTTGGTACGTATGATTGTTTCTTTAAGCGATGTATTGTCTGTATGTTCATTGAGCATATTGTGCTGACGTTCGTACATCAACAGATTCGTCTCGGCATTGAAACGCAGGGGAGCGGTTTCATCGATGAAATGAATGCCGGCATGAAAATCTCCGGATGTAAACTTTTGCTTGCTGTTCGCACTTCCCGGTTTGAAGTTAAAATTACTCAGTCCGAAGTTACCGGCAATATTCAAATCCAGCTTGTTAAACTGGTGTGTATAATCTACGTTGGCACGTGTACGGTAATAGAATGCATTCCATTTCTCGCTGTCGGTGAAAGGAATGGTCAGTTTACCGTCCATCCCATCCATTTGGAAGCGTACATTCAGTTTGTCTTTATCAGACAAGCAGAATAAATAATTGGCGAGTACATCGAGATTGCCGTAATTGCCATAACCGGCACGCACATATCCGGGAGTGCTGCCGGGTTGTGTTTCTTTTCCGGTATAGGGGCGCATCAGACCTGCTGGAACGGAGGTCGCCGGAAAGAATGTCGTGGCGTATTCCACATTTTTCTTGCTGACTGTCGGTTCTTCCACTTTGGGCAGGACGTTCACTTTCGAGGCGTCCATAATATCCGGATTATATTCTTGTTCCACAACGACAGTACGGTTCATGGTCGTATCTTTGGGTTGGGTAGTCTGGGCTTGAAGAGCTGACGGTATTGAGATTGCCAGTGTAAGTCCTCCTATTATATAAAAAGCTCGTTTCATATCATTTCTGTTTTTTAGATTCTCAATTTTCAGTTTTCAGTTTCTGAAGTCTGCTTTCAATCATACTCTCAATATCGTCGTTACCTTGATAGTTCTGTTGCAGGCTCAATAGGTATTGGCGTGCGTCCAGATCTTTGCCTGTCGCATGATAAACATCGGATAGAAGGACAAAGCTGCGTGCCAGCCAGTAAGCGTGAGGGGTACTCTGTTCGATGTAGTTGAGAAGTTCTTTTTCCGCAGCAGCATATTCTTTGGCATCGTAAAGCCCTTGGGCAACCTGATATTTCGCTTCGGCACCGTAAGGGTTACGTGTGTCCTTAGCCAATTCGCGATAATCGTCCATTGCTTTCTTGCCAGCTTTTTGGTTAGTATAAGCTTTGGCACGGTAATAGAGCGCTTCGTTTCTTAGTTCCGGACTAAGCTTGGGCTCTACCAGTAAATCGGTAGCGGCATGGATTGTTTCCACATCGTCTCTCAACAGGAAGGCACAACGCAGGATACCTGTTTCGGCAAGCTGGCGTCTTTCTACATTGGTTGCTTTCTCTTTCAGCATTTTGTAACTTGCCAGTGCCTCTGCCGTATTTTGTTGGTTAAACTGTACTTCCGCCCGCAGGATAAGTGCTTCTTCCGCAAATGGATTATTCGGATATTCCAATAACTTGCCGGAGTGGAGGAGAATCATATCATAATTCTTCTGTTCACTGCCGATCAGACAGAGATAGTAATGTGCATTCAGACTGAAAGCTCCTTCGGGGAAAGTCTGCAGGTATTTGTTGAGGCTTGTTTTGGCTTCTTCCATTCTGCCTTTCATATAAATCTTTTCGGCAGCGGTATACGTAAGCGAATCCTGTTCGTTGGCGTCGAAACGGATATGTCCCGGCATGGCATTCGCTAAAGCGGCAAACTCATCAATGCGGTTCAAGTCTACATAAATAGACTTCAAGTCACGCATGGCGAGGCGTGCTTCTTCGCTGCCCGGATATTTCTCGATAACTTGCTTATATGCTTCGATCGCTTGGTTATAATCTCCTTTCTGATAAAACAGCAAACCGATTTCTGCGGCAGCTTTTCGGCTGACCGGGCTTTCGGGATATTTGTTCAGCAGTTCCTTGAAGGAGGTGATAGCCTGATTGTTGTTATCCATTAGCACATAGGAACGCCCTTTCTCATAAATGGCGTTTACAGCATAAGGTGAAGCGGGATATTTGCCGACCAGACGGTTCAATAAAGTGATTTTACCGGTGTAGTCCTTCTGTAAGCCGGATACGAGAGCGAGTTGATAGAAAGAATAATCTCCTGAAGGAGTATTCATTTGCTCGGCTTGCGAATAGTAATGTTTGGCTTCTTCAAAGTTACGTACATGGAGGTGGCAGTCACCAATACGGTTGTAAGCGTCGGCAAGCGCCGTTGTGTTTTCTCCTTTTTCCAATTGGATATATTTTTGGAAATAGTTGCTTGCCTGTGTATAGTCTTTCCGATGGAAAGCGATATAGCCCAAGTTGTAATTAGCCAACGCGTACATTTCGTTATTGGGCTGGGTGGTCAGTTGCAGGTAGGCGTTGAAATCGCGGGCTGCCTCTACCATTCGGTTGAGACGATAATATGACTCTCCACACCAGTAGTAAGCGTCTGCTTTGGTCTGGCGGTTGTATTGTCCGATAGCGATAGACTGGTTCAGGTATTTAAGAGCCTGTTCGAAGTCGGCGTTGGCAAAAGATTGTGTACCTAACTGGAATAATATCTTTTGTTTGGCTTCCAGTATCTGGGCACTCGGTTTGGCAATCCGGTCGATAGATTTTAATGCGGCATCGTAGCTGCGGGTATTCATATAAACTTCTACCAGGTAACTGCTTACTTTTTCGGCGTATGGAGAGGTCGGAAATTCATTCAGGAACTTCTCGAAAGCAGTGACAGACTCGCCGAAGGCAGAAAAAGAAGTTTCGTGCAGGCAAAGCGCATAGTTATAAGCTGCCTGTTCTTTGATTTGCATATTGGCATTGGATGCAGCAGCCTGTTCGAAAGCCATACGCGCTTTGTTCTTTTCTGCCAATTGCAGGTAGGAAAGTCCCATGTGCAGATAAGCGTTCTGTGTAAGGGCATCGTTTTCTGTGGTTACTTTGCCTAACGTCTCTGCTGCTTTGGAATAAACTTTTGTTTGATAGTAAGAAAGTCCCAGCATATAAAGGGCATCACGGCGCGGGACGGCGTGCTCTCTGTCCAGATAATTGCTGAATGCTTCTACGGCTTGGGGATATTGCCCGAAGTGGTAGTAGGCATCTCCTAGGATGCGGTACATTTCGGCGGCGTGCTCGTTATTCGGGTAAGCCGACAGGTAATTCTGTGCTACGATTTGTGCCTTATCATAATTCTTGAGCTGTACATAAATCTCGGCGATATAATAAGGGACGAGTGCCTTGTATTTAGCATTGTCTTGTAGCGGCAGGAAACCTTTCAATGCTTCGTTATAGCGTTTCTGTGTGTAACGGATATAAGAAATATAGTAATCACAGTCTGTTGCATACTTGGGACTGTTGGCACGTAAGGTTTCGAACCAGATAGCAGCTTCCCGCAAATCGTTTGTTTTCAGATAACAGGTAGCCAGTTGATAAGTGCGGTCGTCCCGTTCCTCATTGTTTAGCAAATCGAGGTCGGTAGAGTTGAAGAGTGCCATAGCCTCATCGTATTTTCCTTCGTAGAAGTAGCAGGAAGCCAGTAACGAGTAGATACGATTGGCATAAGGAGTATCGGGATAATGGTCGAGATACTTGCGGAGCAATTCGATACGGTTCTTGTCGTTCAACTCGTAAGCTGAACTGACCAACATATACTCCGCATCTTGGAGTAGGCTGGCTGTTGGCTTTTGCTTTACAAATGCCTTTAGTGCCGGCAGGGCAGCGGCATAATTTTTTTCCTGGAAAAGTTCTTTCCCTTCTTTATAGAGGTTGTCAGCTGAAGTGAATTTATCACCTGTCTGGGCAAATCCTATAATTGGTGCGCAACAGATAGCCGCACAAATGAGTCTAGTAATTTCTTTTTTCATAATAGGGTGTTTATGCAAAAGTACTATATATCTTCCAATAACGTATTTTAATGGCTGTTAATTTAAAGCTCATTAAAATATTAGACAGAATGGAAGGGGATATGTTTCCGTAATTTGTTATATTTTAACGAATTATCTGTCGGATAAGAATTTTTTAAGTCCTCGACGGATAGAATCCAGTCCAAAATCTTCCGGATTGATCTCGGAGAGAGGCAGGAAGAAAGAATCTGATACATCATCCATTGCCGAGAAGTGGCTTATATCTTCTACGGTACAAAGAAAGAACATATCAAGTGTGTGCACGGGAAAACCGGAATAGATGTAAATATTGGGAAGTGAGAATTGATAGACGGCTTGTTGCACTTTCAATCCGGTTTCCTCCAATACTTCACGGGCTACGCCTTCTTCGCCGGTTTCGTTCATGTCGATAAATCCCCCGGGAAGGTCGAGCGTACCTTTGGCAGGTTCTTTGGCACGGCGGCAGACGAGCAGCTCGTTTTGGTCGTTCAGGATTAGAGCCACGGTAGCGGAAGATGGATTGAAATAATAGACAAAGCCGCAATCTGTACATTTTTTGGACTTTTCATTGTTGATTTCGAAATGAGAGGAACCACATTCGGGACAATATTGGAACAGGTCAAGAGGATGTTTCATAATTCTTTTGCAGATACTGCATTTTGGTTTTTTCGATTACAAAAGTACCTAAAAAAGCAAAAACGACAAACTTTGTGAGTGTATCGTTTTTGCCTGCCTTTTCTTTTTCCCTCAAAGAAGACGTTCCTTTGAATTATTTTACTTGGAAATTTTCTAAACTTTCTCCAACGAAAGATGCTTTATTTGAATTAGTAACCAACATTGTACTGTGTATTTTATTATATCCGTATTGTTTGTTCCATACATCTTTGTTAGCTAATTGTATACTGTATTCCCAACGTGCCGAAATGGTTGGTCTGGGGTCGGGAAGATTCAAATAAATATCATATTCACCGCTTGGCATTGATTCCGGTAGTCCGAATCGAGCCTGAATGGTAATCTGCTCATTCGGAAACCAGAAACGCGGATCTTCTTTAAGTTTGATCTTATACTTGTTCTCTTTCTTCTTTTTGTGGACAAATACAATCTCGACATCTCTCGGATTAAATGGGGCAGCCCAACCTGTATTCTGTAACTTTAACACCACTTCATAAGGACAACCTATTTCTCCTTTGGGAGTAAAATATCCTTCGGAGAGAGTGAAGCGATAACCTAAACGCTTTTGTATTTCCTTCATGCATTGTTCGTCCTCCCATTGGTTGATGACTGCGGGATGATAATCAATATTAATATACGACCAATGGTATTTGGCAAAGTCTGTTACAGCATTCTCGCAGTTCGAATATTCCGACAGTTTACAGGTTTCTCCTCCCATGGCTACATATTTTGTTTCCCATTCCCAGAATTTTCTGTAATCAGGATTCTCTCCGAAAGTTCCCATGTCATCTATGTCGGCCAGAAAACAGTCGTTGTGAAAAGCTATACGAGATAAGTCGGATTCATTATAAGCCGTTTTCCTGGTAATGGTGTCGGTGTAGTTAATATTGAAAGTAAATAACTTGGCTACCGGATACCGTACACTTATCATTCTGTCCTTGGGCATTACTTTCAGAAGGGCATCCAGTACCTTACGGCGGGGAGCATACTCTCCCTTTTTAGGCTGGTAGTTATAATGGTCGGTATAATACCATTCTCCCCATACCCCGACAAATCCGGCTTCGAGTACACATATCACATCCGAAAATTCTTCCAGAATAGGTTTTAGTTGTTGGATATGCTGTTCCGTGAGTTCCCAGGGAGCATCCCATGGCTTCTCGTTTTCGGACGAAGTATATGCAAAGCGTAATACGGATTTTGCTCCTCCTTTTCTGAGAGCCAGCATATTGTTGCGTATCCGTTGCAGATATTCTTCGGAGATCAACTTATCTTTGAAATCTCTCATATAGTAGGCGGTGAATATAAGGCTCATGCCTTTCTCCCGACATTCTTTCAAGAAGGCGGGGGTAATGGAGTGGTTATTGTCCGTGGCATATTCCTGATGAGTGAAGAATCCTCTCTCCGGGTTACAAATTATTTCCTCCGAGGGTTGGTATGTTACTTTCTCCAGTTGATCCGGCGTACTGGAAGCGGGAGATTCTGTTTCTTCTTTGGAGTTTACTTTGTCATTGCAGAAAGTCAATAACAGAGCCGGAATACAAAAAAGAGATAAGAAGAGTCTTTTCATGGGATACTATATATGAAGTGTGAATATTCGGGATTATTTAACTTCTACAAACCAGGGAAGCCGTGAAAGAGGGACATCGAGGGTATACGTTTTACCTCCTTTATAGACTTTTCCCAGATCATCTTTCCATTTACCTTTGGGGAGTTTTACTGTACGTGTATTGCCGCTGGACATAATGGGGGCTACCAGGTATTTATCCCCCAACATATACTGGTCCCTGCATTCTTCAAATCCCTGATTAGGGAAGGCATAATCCATGTGACGTACAATGGGTTCTCCTGTAATAGAGGCATTTTTTGCCTGTGAGAGTATATAATCACCCAGTTGCTCATGCCATTTGGCATACTTGATGCACGTTTCCAGGTTCTCTTTATTTAGAATCCGCCAGGGGGCTACCGAAAACTGCATCATCGGCATCATGGAATGTATCTGGCAGGAACGTACAATCAATGTCTGGTCAAAACCGGACGCATCAATACCCTGAAAACTGGAATATTCTCCGCCTCCAATCATGTCGGGACAGGCATACGAATATCCCAACAGACCGGCGGCTATCATTGAGGGTACCAGACTTGCCACTCCGTCCCATGAGTATTTCTTGTCGCCCAGGCGTTGCACTAAAGGCTGGCCGCCTAATTTCCAACAGGCGCGGAATTCGTTATATGGAAATTCGAGCCCCAACTTGGCCCATAAATAAGTCTGTTCGGTATCATACGATTGGCGGTCGAAAACATCTACCTCTTTTTCCGGATATCTTTCCGGGTCTCCTGCATCGAATTTGAAACCGTCGATATGATAGTCTTGTTGCATTTTCTTGAGCGTACTCCGTAAATGGTTATAAGCGTCGGGATTGCTCAGGTCATAGCAGGCACTGGAACCGTTCCACCAATCGAGAATTGCCGGCTGGTCACTACCTTTTCTTTTTACCAGATATCCCTTTGTCTTTAGATACCTGAATTCTTCGCTATCGGGTGACACAAACGGACTTACCCATAACATCACTTTAAATCCCATGGCATGAAGTTCGTCAACCATTGCTTTGGGGTTCGGAAACTTGTCCGGGCGGAAGTTGAAGTTTCCGTAATCTTTTTGCCAGTTATCGTCAATCATCAGTATGCCGGTAGGAAATCCGTTGTCGATAATACTTCTTGCATATTTCAGGATATCCTCTTGATTCTGATTATATATAAGCTCTATCCAGGTATTGTATTGCGGTTTTGAGAAGAACAGTTCGGGCGGCAATATACCGGTGGGTGGGAGGTACTTTCCGGAAGCGGCCAGGTAAGCCTCTTTTAATGTGTTTCCCGCGGTAGCGTGCTCTATTGTTCCTCTGGCGGATTCTATGCGGATTTTGCCGTCTCTCAGTTGAAACCGGAATGGACCGTCACACCAGATATAACGCCCCTTATTCGAGATAAGTAACGGGGTAGTCTGGTTATTAAAATTCTGGGTTTGCAGGTCGGCTTCTGTTGTGTTATCGCAGAAAGGCATTTTATTGCCGAGGTCGGTAGCTCCTCCCCACCATTTTTCATTGGGAAGGATTTCTATTTCTTTTACCTGTTGTGGCAAAGCAGTTGTAGCGAGACTGAATGCCAGGATACTGAGGATTAATTTCTTCATAATATAAATATTAATGTGACTAATGCTTGATAAATTCGGAGGGTGAACTGCCGAATTGCTCTTTAAATGTTCTCGTGAAATAAGACGGACTTTCGATTCCGACGGCATAACCGACTTCACTGATTGACATATCGGTGGTTCTTAACAATTCTGCTGCCTTGTCCAACCGAATCTTACGGATGTAATTTCCCAAAGACATTCCGGTTGTCGACTTGATAAAGCTATACAGTTTGGTCCTGTTCATTCCAAGTTCGAGGCAGAGGTGGTCGACGGAGAATTGCTGGTCGGTTAGATTGGCATTGACCAATTCCACTAGTTTGCCGAACACTTCTCTTTGTTTCTTGTCCTGAATCTCCTGCCGGACGTTGTTGGCAGTAGGCAGATTCCTCATCTGATGACTTTTATTGAGAAGATTGCGGACGTTTGCTTTGAGAAGTCTGGGGTTGAAGGGTTTGGGGATGTATGCATCCGCTCCCATTTCAATCCCTTCAATCTGGTCCTCAACCTGCGATTTTGCAGTAAGCAGAATGATAGGAATAAAACAAGTCTGTAAGTTCTTCTTTAGAGTTGCACACAGTTCTATGCCGTTCATTCTGGGCATCATTACGTCTGAAATGATAATGTCCGGGAGGCTGCGGTTACATTTGTCCAAGGCTTCCTGTCCATCAATAGCCATGATGATATTATAGTCTTTTACGAAATACTCCCTTAATATCATAAGTATTTCGTGGTTGTCGTCCACCAGCAGAATCGTAGGTTTGCCTTCCATATAAATAGCTGTGGTCTCTTCTATCTCCAATGGTTCGTACTCTACTGCATAGTTTGATAAATAGTCTTTTAGTACGAAAGTACTTTCTTCTATCTTTTCCTCTTTGGCCAGATAGGTGTCCGATATCGGCAGGGCTATGATAACTTCGGTTCCTGCATCTGGCTTGCTGCTGATGATAATTCCGCCGTGGTGGAGTTCGATAAGAGATTTGACCAAAGATAACCCGATGCCCGAACCGGTATGCTGTTTACCTGTATTATTTTGCACCTGATGAAAACGTTTGAAAATGGTAGGCAGTACGGCTTTCTCCATGCCAATCCCTGTATCGCTCACTCTTATTATCGCCTGTTCGCCGGGAATCATATCTTTGGTATTCCAGAAAGAATCCTTATAGCGGGGAACAATGTCATTCACGTATCCTTTAGCAACCTGAATGTTGATTTCGCTGCCGGCATGAGAATAGCGTATACTGTTGGAAAGGATATTCGACAGTATTTTACCGAAATGCTCCGGGTCTATCCACATCCCGATCTCCGGATTGTCAATTTGTAAGTTCACATGGATGTCGGAGGCTTCCGCCCAGCCTTTGAATTCTTCGTAAATATCGCTCACGTATTCAGGAATAGAAGTATAGGTCGTCCTGAGTTGGGCGGACTTCACTTCTGCCCGGTGAAAATCAAGCAGTTCGTTGACCATGTTCGACAGTTTGCCTGTATTATGCTTTATGATATTTACATATTTGTTTGTGCAAATGTCCTCGTCTTCAGCAATCTCATTGATAGCGTGGCTTATCAAGGTCAGCGGGGTCCGGAACTCATGAGAAACATCCATGAAGAATCTCATTTTCATTTGCATCATTTCCTCTTTCTGTCGTTCCTGTTCTTTCTGCATGGAAATCGTATTCTTCATCTGAGTCCACTTGATGAAGTAACGGAAACCTACGTAGAACAGTCCCAGAATGGCGAGAATATATAGGGTATAAGCCCACCAAGTCATCCAGAAAGGGGGTTGGGAGTAAATCTGCAATGCATATTGTTCATTACTCCATATTTGCCAGTCGCCTGCTTCCACCAGTAAGGTATGCGAACCGAACGGAATTTTCTGATAAGCTACGGCTGGTTCCTTGCCTGCTTCTATATATCGCCATTCATTATCATATCCTTCCAGTTTGTAGCGGTAGCGTATGTGGTGCTGGTTACTGTAAGATAATGAGGTGAAGTTGACGGAGAAATTATTATCAGGATACTTGAGTTCAAGACTGTTGGAAAATTCGATGTCCGAGTCTACAGGTTTTCCGTTGATATGGCAACCGGTAAAGTAAACACGATATGAGGTGTTATGCGGAGTTTCGGCAATAGGAGTGAAGTAGTTCAGGCCGTGGGCTCCTCCGAAGTATAAGTTTCCTTCGTCATCCTTGGCGGAAGAGGAAGTACCGAACACATAACTTTGTAAGCCATCGTTTGTGTCGAATACATTGAAGCGTTTTATCCCGTCGTCGAAGTAGTTCAGATTAAAGCCTCCGCACCATACACGCCCGAACTTGTCGACTTCGATACTCTCTATGTCGTTGGACGTCGCTCCGGCTTCTATCCCGTAACTTTCGGCTGAGTAGTCATAAATCCCGTTGGGCCTGTCTATCAGTGTCACTTTGTTAAGCCCGTTGCCCATGGTGCCTATCCAGTAAGTAGAGTCACTTCCCTTGTCGATAGGCCAGATGTAGTTACTGCTTAAACTGTTCTCGTCGTTTTCTCTCGCCAGATATTTGACGATACGGACTACCTTGCCTTCATTATCGAATATGACACGGTTGATACCCATTGCCGATGTGATAATGAGTTCATTTTTAGTTGTGTCGCTATATATGTTGTGAAGCAAGTCGGTGGACAGATTACAGGGAGCGGGTGTCCGGCTGGTATAGGTCATCGTGTTTTTCCATAGACCGTTGATCTCTTCGAAACACTCCAGTCCGGCATACGTCGTGACCCACAAACGGTTGAACTTGTCGAAATCCAGCCAGAAAATATAACCGCCGTTGATTGTCCGCAGTGAGTGGGTAACTTCTCTTGTTTTTTTATTGATAATGACGATATTATCTCTGACAGCTGCATAGATATTCCTGCTATCCGACTGTATACTTGTGATACTCGGAAATAACTGGGGAAGGTGACAATAATCCCATATCACCTCTTTTGTTCTGATATCGAAACTGCTCAATCCGCCAAACTTGCTTCCCATATATACATGGCCATCCTTGCTGTAATGTACGGAACTGATAAATTCGGAACCGATACTTGTATCGGACGTTCTGAAAGGACTGTATCTGACTGTTTTGAAAAAACGGGCCCTTGTATTGGCATAAGACACGCCTGCGGTCCAGGCGGATACCCATAGATTATTGTCCCTGTCGAGGAAGATATTGTTGATGTCACTTCCTACCGAATAGGGATTGGACGGTGAGTGCTTATGTTCCATGACAGAGGTGGACTCATTGCTTTTCCATACTTGGAAAAGCCCTTCGTTTGCTCCTATCCATACATATTCGGGGTCAACACATAAGGACAGTACCCCGCCCGGAGTATGGAACATGACCTGCTTGGCAAGTGTATAACTGCCGTCGTTTTCGATTTTATATTTAGCCAGATGTTCCTGGTAGATGATCCATAAATCTCCGTTATCATAACAAATATCCCTGACTCCCGAACCTATGTTATTATTGATATTGCCGGAAAACTTCAGTTCTCCCTCAGCGTCAACCTTGTAGGCGGACAGATACCTTTTTCCTGAAATCCAGGCATTTCCCAAGCTGTCTGTTGCCACCTTCGGGTTCAACTCGTCGGAAATATAATTGTAAGCGTCTCCTATCTTTCTGGCAGAAATGACCGGTTCCCCGTTATCTTTTTCGGAAGATTCAACCTTTACCAATCTGATTTGGTTATCCGATATGAGCCATAACTGATTACCAATGCCCTGCTTGAGCATCCTGACTTTGGAATAAAAGGCGGGATCGGGTTGAGCCTCTGTCCGGTAACTGACAAATTGCTTGGTTCTGATATCAAAACAAGCCAGTCCGGCTTCCGTAGCCAGCCAGATATAGCGGCCTACTATCTGAATACTATAAACTCTGTTATAATAGACTGAATTTATAATACCGTTTTCGTACTTGTAGGAATCAATGGAATATCCGTCGTATCGATTAAGCCCTCTATGGCTTCCGAACCACATATATCCTAAGGAGTCTTGTACGATACAGGTCACGTTATCGTGTAGCAGTCCCTCGTTTCTGGTCAGATGACGGAACAGGAGTTCTTCCTGTGCATTGCCGGTTATGAATGCACAGGAAAGAACGATAAGTGACAGAATGATTTGTTTATAATATCTCATAAGCAAAAAACGTCTGTGTTATGGACGAACGGTTATGTCAATGGTAGAGAACTGAGTGTTGTAATCATATTCACTCGCATGAATATTGTTTCCTACATTGTCTTTATACCCGCTATCCGAATAGTTTTTCATACTTGTATTGGTGCCTATTACGACTACCTGATAATTACCCGGTTGCGTATACGTATATTGATATTTCAATATTCCGGAGTTGTCATTGATGTTCAGAGACTGGCCTGTGGAGAACGGAATATAGTCTATATCACCATAACTTGCGGAAGCTATGTAGTAATCGCCTAAATATCCGGCATTATTACTAGGAGTAAATAAGATCTGTATGTATGACAATGTACCCATAGTTTTTCCCGTAGCTCCCTGCCAGGCGTCTATAACACTCGACAAATCAACGGAGTAGTCTGTAAACGCGGTATTGGGATTCCAGTATATGTCCCAGACGGTTTCATCTCTGAATATAACCTCCGTTTCACCGACTCCGATGCCGCCGAGGCGGATGACTACCTGAAAGGTTGTTATGTCCGGACGCTGTTCTCCCGAACTGACATCTCCCAGGATGTCTTTGTCGAATCTCATCCGTAAATTCAGCTTTTTGTTTGTTCCCAGCTTGGCGTCCGTATGCAGGCGGAGTGCTTGATACCACCATTCGGGATGAACGGATGTGATTTTCAGTACATTCTGCTGAATGGACTCGTCATACTCGATTTCGGCTTCCGAACCTATCAGGTTATCGCCACTGCCTGCGTTCACAACTTCTGCGAGATTGTCTGTAATGGAAGTGGAACCGGCGGGTGTATCGGCAAAGTTACAATTATACGGTGTAATTTCCGGATCGATAGGGCGATAATTGTTGTTTTGTAAATCATCGTTGGTTTTTCCTAGCAGTAGATAGTAGGCACTGCTCTTGTAGTCGTGCCCGTCATCTCCGGTGTAAATGGATACGGCCATTGCATTATGCCGGATACTGAATGTAACGGGTTCTCCTACCTTTACCTCTGTCTTGTCTGCACTGGCGGAGATATGTAAGCTGGGGGCTTCCTCTTCATTGCACGCAATAAATGTAGTTGCTGCGAGCAGAAGTATGAATTTAGTATAGGTTGTTTTCATTCTCTTATCGTTTTAAGTTGACACAAAAGATTAATATCCCGGGTTCTGAGTCAGGTTCTTGTTCACATCTATTTCACTCAAAGGCACGGGCAATAACATATTGCGGGATTGGATATTCTCCGGAGCTCCGGGAGTTGTGATTTCCCGTTCCGTATTACTGATGAACGGGTTGTATTGCCGCCATGCCTGCATCTGCTTTACCAGGATGCCACGGCGGACGAGGTCGCACCACCTGTCAGTCGACTCGGCTACTAGTTCGCGTGCCCGTTCGTTAAGTATTTCAGTTCTGAAGGCTGTATAATCATCGCCGTATCTGTTATACTCCCAGGCAGTTCTCACTCCGTCGTAGATATAACCGTATGCTCCGGGTTTCCAGTCGGGTACACATTCGTCTACTTCGGTAGCATAGTCGGTAATTAATTTACGGGGCAGTACATCCTGGTGCATAATGCCTTCGTTGGCGATTCGCGAACGTTTGCGCACAAGGTTGACAGCGTCGTAAGCAGACTGTATGGAGATTCCGCTCATGTCCATTCCTGAAGAAGGTCGGTAGTCGCCGGGACCGTGGTTGACTTCGTTGTATGCTTCCGCGTACATCAGTAATACGTCCGCATAGCGGAGCAGAGGTTCATCCATACCGAAGTTGGTGTAATTGTATGATGAAGGGTCTGCCAACGGATATCGTCTGAATTTGCCGATACTCCATTGAAGCCAGTTATTGTTTTCCGTGGCCTCGCTCAGCTTCTGGTCGCCCCTTGTGTCCCAATACATCTTGTAGTCCCAGCCCCATAACGTTCCGTCATCTTGTATGGTCATTCGCGGGCAGTTCCATAAACGGCGGATAGAGTCGCTCGGTTCATACATCATGCGGTGGTAGTCCGAACTTGAGATGTTATCCCACGAACCTCCGAGATTTTGGTTGCCTCTGATACCGAACATCATGCCTGTCCATGTTCCCGTATCGTCACCTGTCAATCCCTGAACACACCACAAAACTTCATCCGGTGCCTTGTCCCGGGTCTTGGCATTGAATACATCCGGATAATAGTCCACCAGTTTGTAACGTCCGCCCTGAATAACAGCACTTGAATGTTCAAGTGACTTCTCGAAATTGTCGGCTGCATTGCCTAGTATTTCTTTCCCGTCCCGTTGTGCTACGCTACCCAGCCATAAATATACTTTAGCCAGAAAACCATGGCAGGCGTCTTTGGTCAATCTGCCGTATTGATAGCCTTTTGAAGTGTCACCCTTATCCATTGTGTGACTGATACAGTATTCGAAATCCTCTATGATTTGCCGGAACACTTCTTTCTGCGGAGTGCGTGTCACCTCCAGTCCGTCAAGAGATTTGGTATCGGTCAATACCAGCGGCACATCACCAAACCACCTGACAAGGTCGAAATACAGGAAAGCACGGATGCCATGTGCCTGTCCGACATATCTTTCCCAGTTGTTGATTTTCTCTTTGTTGGTAGTCACGTTGTCTATCACAGAATTGCAGTCTTTTATCACTGCATAGTGATTTTGCCACATACCGGCGATATATGTGTTCTCAGAACCGTATGTAAAGTTACTCAGTCCGCTTGCTTCGTCCCAGCTTGCGCGTTTCAGCAAGTCGTTGGGGATTTGCTTTATATTGTATCCCGTCACCCACGAATCGGATAATCTGCGGTAAACACCATTAATGGCTTGCCGCGCATCGGATTCACTGTTGTAGAAATTGTCAGTTGTCAGCTTGCCTTTGGGGTCTTCTTCCAGAAAATCGGAGCAGCCACAAATGTTCAGGCATACAAGCATTGCAATTAATATGTTAAACTTATTCATGTCCTTGTTCTTTTATGATTAAAACCCTAGTTCGATTGAAAGCGAGAAGGAGCGTGGTCTCGGGTACGGGCTCATGTCGAGTCCGGGAGCCAGACGGGCTACTGTTCCGTAACCAGTATTTGCCTCGGGGTCGAAGCCGGAGTAACGGGTCCAGAGCCATAAGTTCGTTCCGGTCAGTGCTATGCGCATTTTGGAGAGTCCCATTTTGCCGGTTAACTTGGCGGGGAAGGTATAGCCCAGGGTCAGGGTTTGCAGACGTAAGAATGAACCGTCTTCTACCAGATCACTTCTAAGTACGCTTTCTCCCCAGGTTCCTCGGCCGTACAAAGGATAATTATTAGTGGGGGTGTTGGCAGACCATACATCTTTGTAGACACTCTTCAAGACGTTGTTGATACTAGTCGTTCCTACGAGATAGTAGGCGTTGCCGTTTACTACGTCGTTGCCGTATGACCAGCGGAAGAAGGCATACAAGTCGAAACCTTTATAAGAGAATGTATTCCCGATTCCTCCTGTATGTTTGGGGTTGACATCCGCAATCGGTGTACGGTCGTTCGAGTCGATAACACCGTCTTTATTGACATCGACAACTTTGAGTTGTCCCAATCCGAGGTTAGGGCCGGGGTATCCGTTGATGACTTCGGTATCATTGTTGTAAGTTCCGTCGCTGATATAGCCGTAATAGATACCTACCGGCATTCCTACTCTGAGCAGGACATCACTGGTAATTTTGGCATTAATCCCTCTGTCGTAGAATTGCTGGTATTGTCCCTTGTCCAGTGACAGGATTTTGTTCTTGTAGAAGGAGATATTGAAGTCCGTCGACCAATTGAAAGCGCCTTTAAACCAGTTCGCGTTAATGGCGAACTCCATACCCTTGTTCTCCATTGAACCTGCATTTTTCCAGGCTTTGGTATAGCCGGAAGTAGAAGGAATGTTTACTTGCAGTAACATATCGTCAATCCTTTTGTAGTAAAAGTCTGCCGTAATAGAGAAACGGTTATCCAATACGCCGAAATCAAATCCGATGTTGTACTGTTTCTGGCTTTCCCATTTCAGGTCGTCATTCGTTACGTTGGAAGGATAACGCCCGATTTCCACCGTGCTTCCGTGCATTACCACCTTATTGTTTTCCAACTGGGATAAAGATTGATAAGAGGGAATCTGATTATTACCCGTCATACCGAAGCTGGTGCGTACCCTCAGGTTGGATATGAAATCAAACTTCTTGATGAATTCTTCTTCAGAAGCGCGCCATGCGACACTGACAGCAGGGAAATAGCCGTATTTGTTATTGGCTCCGAACTTGGAGGAGCCGTCGACACGCAAAGAGGCATTTAATACATATTTATTGTCGAAAGTATAGGTTCCCCTACTGATAAACGATACCATTTGATTGCTGTCATACGTGTATTTGGGAGCGTAAGTGACCAGCCCCTTGTCTATTCCCCATATACCGACGGCCATGTCTTCGAAGTTTGTTGATTTGTTGTAGACATCTTTCATCGACCATTTGCTGGCCTCAAAAGCTCCCATTAGTGAGAAAGAATGCTTCTTTATGCTTTTCGCATATTGCAGCCGTGCTTCATATACCCAACTGTTTTCTTCCTGGTTGCTGATTTCCATGCGTCCCCTTTCCGATTGCCCGTACCAGGTATCCGAACCCCAGAGCTTGTCCTGATCCATGGAATACTGGCGATAAGAGGCGCTGGTACTGAACGTGAGGTCTTTCAATATCTTATAGTTGAAGTAGATATTACCATTGAGCTCACTATACCGATTGTTGATATTGACCTGATCGACTGCTACCAGAGGGCTCATTATGTTCACGTTACTGTAATTCATGATATCTGCCAGTCCCGGATAAAACAGGAAAGGAGAAATCTGCAAGGCATTGAGAATGACTCCCGACTGTGACCAGTCGCTGACCGGATTCTTGTCTTTAGAGGTAGAGTAAGACAGATTAATACCGATATCGATTTGGGAATTGACCTCCTGATTCAAGTTCAGGCGTGAGGTGAAACGGTCGAATGCAGACCGTTTGATAATTCCCGTATTATTCAGATATCCGAGTGAGAGCATATAGGTTGTTCCTTTGGTTCCTCCGGATATACTTGCGTTTGCTTCGTATTTTTTCGCTGTCCGGGTAATTTCATCCATCCAATTGTGTACGGACGGGTTGTTCCAACCTTTGTTGTCAATCACGTTTTGCCAGAAATTGATGAGGTTCGGACTATCGTATGTTCCGTAATCAAGCATCTTCTTTGCGTACTCTTCCGGAGATAATACTTCCAACGGAATATTTGGATTCATATCCAGACCTCCTGTCAGACTGAACGAGAATTTAGGTTTGGTAGAGGCTGCTCCCCGTTTGGTGGTGATGATGACAACGCCATTGGCTCCTTTGGCACCATAAATAGCTGCCGCCGCTGCGTCTTTCAGAATCTCCATGGATTCGATGTCGTTCGGGTTCAATCCTAACAATGGATTATTCACCGTTTCGGAATCTTCATTGGTGATCTGTTGAGTAGGCATGGGGACACCGTCGATGACAAACAGAGGTTGGGTTCCGCCTGTGATAGAGTTGACACCTCTGATTCTGAAGGTCATTCCGCTCGATAACGAACCGTCTGTCGGGATAATCTGCACACCGCTGATTTTGCCTTGTAGTGCTTGCAGGGTTTGCGCCGAACTGCTTTTGGCAATATCTTTTATATTAACTGACGCAACAGCGGTTGCAATGTCGCTTTTTCTCTGGCTACCGTAGCCTACGACTACTACCTCGTCCATTTCTGTTACTGACGGATCCAGCGTTATATTAAACTTGCGGTTCTTGCCGATAGCTACTGTCTTGGGTTTATATCCCAGATAACTGATGACAATCTTTTCGGAAGGAAGTGCTTTTAGAGTGAACTTTCCTTCTAAATCTGTAATTACGGCGTTGGTAGTGCCTTCGATATTTACCGTAGCACCGATCAGAGGTTCGCTCTTCTCATCCAACACTTGCCCTGAAATAGTTACTTGCTGTGCTAATACTACCGTCATGTGGAGCATTAGGAACAATGTGCTTAATAGTACCTTTCTCTTCATAGTGCAGATATTAAAGTTTATAATAAGAATGAATACAAATAGACTTAAATGGTGATGCAAATAAAGCGATTTATAATATTCGGGCTTTGACTTATAGTACTTTTCTCTTGACCAAATTACAAACTTCTCTTTTAAATTATCTCCGTACGCCTTAAAATTAGGGGAGAGTACTGCTTATTTATAAATAGTCCGGAAAAAGACCGGATATGAAGGATTGTATATTCAATCATTCTATTTTCTGAAATATACGGCTCGGCGTAGGCCTGAAGGGAAAAACTCGAAGGATTTAGCATTAGTGAGTTTGCGAATGTTATCATATTGGGCTATTCCCTGTTAATGTGTCACTCTTTTGCTGATTAGTGGTGTGTGTGGAAGAAGATATTAATGATCCTGTTTGAAAATGATAATATCAGTTGCTTCTTGCCCTTATGCCAACTAGAATAAATAGTGCTTCAAATAGGTGTCTAAAATCCTTCTTTATCGTGTCCAGATTGTTTCGCACCTTGAAACATTTTGTATCTCACCGGGAAACAAGTCGGGAAACGGTTGTTTCTTGCATATTTGTCTTGTTTATATGCATAAAAAGGCTGGATATAGTATATATATGCGTTGCTTTATGCACGATTTCTTCTCTTAGTGAGAATTTGACAGTCCCGGTTGTGATGGGAATCTTAAAAATAGGACTTTTAGCGGACTTATCGGTTTCATCTATCGCCGCATAGAATTATTCGATTGGACTTTTTTTGCAAGGGCGGGTCTTCCGCCTTTATCTTTGCATCAGAAACAAGAAACAAAACGAAGTTTCTGATGTTATAAGTCAAATCAATTAATAACAATAAAAGTAATAAAGATTATGGAACCAATTTTAAATTCTCAGCTTCCTGAATTCAGTGTTCAGGCTTTTCAAAACGGAGCTTTCAAGACTGTAACCAACAATGAACTGAAAGGTAAATGGGCGATTCTGTTCTTCTATCCTGCCGACTTTACTTTCGTATGTCCTACTGAATTGGTGGATATGGCTGAAAAGTACGACCAGTTCAAAGCAATGGGCGTAGAAATCTACTCGGTAAGTACTGACTCGCACTTCGTACATAAAGCTTGGCATGATGCTTCTGAAAGTATCCGTAAGATTCAATATCCGATGTTGGCAGACCCGACAGGTGCTCTGTGCCGTGCACTCGGAGTATATATCGAAGAAGAAGGTATGGCATACCGTGGTACATTCGTTGTCAATCCGGAAGGAAAGATTAAAGTGGTGGAATTGAATGATAACAATATTGGCCGTGATGCGAGCGAATTGCTTCGTAAGGTGGAAGCTGCTCAGTTTGTAGCGACTCACGACGGAGAAGTTTGTCCGGCCAAGTGGAAGAAGGGTGAATCTACCCTGAAACCGAGCATCGACCTGGTAGGTAAGATTTGATAGATCTTGATAATGATGATTATGAAGGGCCGGTAACGGGAGACGCTGCCGGCCTTTCTTTTCAAAAAAATAGAAGGAGAAAAAGGTATATGTTAGAATCTGCATTAAAAGAACAACTGAAGGGTATTTTTGCCGGACTGGAGGCGAATTTTACTTTTGATATATCGGTATCATCCAGTCATGAAAACAGAACTGAACTGGTTGAACTGCTAGGAGACGTAGCAGACTGCTCCGACCACATCACTTGTGTAGTGAATGAAGGAAGCAGACTGAAATTTGCTTTATTGAAGAACGGTGACCGTACTGGAATCACTTTCCGGGGAATCCCCAACGGGCACGAGTTTACTTCGCTATTGTTGGCTATACTGAATTTGGACGGCAAAGGGAAGAACTTCCCCGATGAGGCTGTCTGCAATCGGGTGAAAGCACTGAAAGGCCCGATACATCTGGTTACCTACGTTTCGCTGACTTGTACGAACTGCCCTGATGTTGTACAGGCTTTGAATGCGATGACAACACTCAATTCTTCCATTACGCATGAAATGGTGGATGGTGCGCTCTACCAGGACGAAGTAGATGCATTGAAGATACAGGGAGTGCCTTCCGTGTTTGCTGACGGCAAATTGCTCCATGTAGGCCGTGGCGAATTCGGCGAGCTGCTTGCAAAATTGGAAGAACAATATGGAATTGATGAAACCAAAGCGGTGGCTGAGGTGAAAGAATATGATGTGATTGTTGCCGGTGGAGGCCCTGCGGGAGTGTCGGCTGCTATCTATTCTGCCCGTAAAGGATTGCGTGTAGCTATTGTAGCCGAACGTGTCGGTGGGCAAGTGAAAGAGACTGTCGGCATCGAAAACCTAATCTCTGTTCCTGAAACAACGGGCAGCGAACTGGCAGATAACCTGAAAACTCACTTGCTGCGTTATCCGGTCGATCTGTTGGAACATCGTAAGATAGAGAAAGTGGAAATACTGGGAAAGCAGAAACTGGTGACGACTTCTGTCGGTGAAAAGTTTCTGGCTCCTGCATTGATTATTGCGACCGGTGCAAGCTGGCGTAGGCTGAACGTTCCGGGAGAAGCGGAGTATATCGGTCGCGGTGTTGCTTTCTGTCCTCACTGTGACGGCCCGTTCTACAAAGGAAAGCACGTAGCGGTAGTTGGCGGAGGAAATTCCGGAATCGAGGCGGCTATCGACTTGGCAGGTATTTGTTCTAAAGTAACTGTCTTTGAATTTATGGATGAACTGAAAGCGGATAATGTACTTCAGGAACGCCTTAAAACATTACCGAACGTAGAAGTATTTGTCAGCTCACAAACTACCGAGGTGGTAGGAAACGGCGACAAACTGACTGCTTTGCGTATCAAAGACCGCAAAACGGAAGAAGAACGTCTGGTGGAACTTGACGGAGTGTTTGTACAAATCGGTCTTTCTGCCAATAGTAGCGCATTCCGCGAAGTGGTGGAAACCAATCGTCCGGGTGAAATTGTGATTGACGCACATTGTCGCACCAACGTGACCGGAATCTATGCAGCCGGAGATGTTTCCACCGTGCCTTATAAGCAAATCATTATCTCTATGGGAGAAGGGGCGAAAGCTGCACTTTCCGCCTTTGATGACAGAGTACGCGGCGTTATTTGATAGAACCGGAACTAAAAATAAAAGCTACAAAGGTATCGTTCATGCCTTTGTAGCTTTTATTTTTTTATTACCTTTGAGGCTCATTTAATTAACCCCCAATGAGAAACATGAAAAAGAATCTTTTATTCATTTTTGCCGCTCTATTTATTTTTTCGGCACAAGCTCAGAATACGTTGAAACTGATGAGCTACAATATCAAGAATGCAAACGGTATGGATAATGTATGTAATTTCCAGCGTATAGCGAATGTTATAAACAATACATCCCCGGATGTGGTGGCTATACAGGAAGTTGACAGCATGACAAACCGAAGCGGGCAGAAGTATGTGTTGGGCGAAATTGCCGAACGTACTCAAATGCATGGTTATTTTGCACCTGCAATAGACTATGACGGAGGAAAATATGGGATCGGACTGTTGACGAAACAAGTCCTGCTTCGTTTGCAGACCTTACCTTTGCCGAGAAGGGAAGAAGCGCGTACATTGATTCTGGCGGAATTTGCCGATTATATCTATTGCTGCACTCACATGTCGCTGACCGAAGAAGACCGTATGAAATCATTAGAGCTGGTGAAGGCTTTCACTTCCTCCTCTACCAAGCCTCTCTTTCTGGCCGGTGACATGAATGCTGAACCGGAATCCGGCTTTATCAAAAAACTGCAAAAGGATTTTCAGATACTCTCTAATCCGAAACAGCATACATTCCCTGCGCCTGATCCTAAAGAGACGATAGATTACATTGCTACGCTAAAGCAGAATGCGAAAGGATTTGCTGTGATATCTGCAAAAGTCATAAATGAACCGATGGCTTCCGATCATCGTCCTATATTGGTGGAACTCCGTACTGCCGAAAAGGCGGATAAGATATTCCGCATGAAACCTTACTTGCAGAATCCGGTAGGCAACGGTATTACAGTGATGTGGGAAACCACCGTTCCTGCTTATTGCTGGGTGGAATATGGAACGGACACTACCCAACTGAAACGTGCACGTACGATTGTCGACGGACAGGTGGTTTGCAATAACTACTTGCACAAAATACGTATAGACGGCCTGCAACCCGGTCAGAAATATTATTACCGTGTATGCTCACAAGAAATTCTGCTTTATCAGGCGTATAAAAAGGTGTTCGGCAATACGGCGCAGTCGGCCTTCAGTGAGTTTACACTTCCGGCAACGGATACAGACTCTTTTACTGCCGTTGTCTTTAATGACCTGCATCAGCATACACAAACCTTCCGAGCTTTGTGTCAGCAAATCAAGAATGTCAATTATGACTTCGTTGTCTTCAATGGTGACTGTGTAGACGACCCGGTGGACCATAATCAAGCAACCAGTTTTATCAGTGAACTGACAGAAGGAGTGTGTGGCGACCGTATACCGACTTTCTTTATGCGTGGCAACCATGAAATCCGCAATGCCTATTCTATCGGTTTGCGCGACCACTACGACTACGTAGGGGACAGGACTTACGGCTCTTTCAATTGGGGGGATACCCGTATCGTTATGCTGGACTGTGGGGAAGACAAACCGGATGACCATTGGGTGTATTACGGTTTGAATGATTTTACCCAGTTACGTAATGAACAAGTTGATTTCCTGAAAAAGGAGTTGTCTTCCAAAGAATTCAAGAAAGCCGGGAAACGTGTCCTTATTCATCATATTCCTCTTTATGGAAATGACGGAAAGAACCTTTGTGCAAATCTGTGGACCAAACTATTGGAGAAAGCACCTTTCAATATCAGTCTGAATGCACATACTCATAAATATGCTTATCATCCGAAAGGTGAGCTGGGCAACAATTATCCGGTTATTATCGGTGGCGGATATAAAATGGATGGCGCTACGGTGATGATTCTGGAAAAGAAAAAAGACGAACTGAGAGTGAAAGTTCTGAACGCAAAAGGAAAGATTTTACTGGATATTACCGTCTGAAACGATTGGGAATAAAATAAAGGCAGGCTGTCTCGATATAAAGAGGCAGCCTGCTTTGTTGAGTAACCGTAAAATGTTACTTCTCTATATGAATAATACCTGTATATCCTCCTCCTCTGCTCATATCTATGGGCAGTTTTTCGTTGTCCTTGATAACTTGTTCTATTATTTGGGAGTCTTTCGCCTGTTGGCCGGCATTTACTCCATCTATATGTGCTTTTATTTTCTTCGGTCCATTTCCTATGAATGATAAATCAATCTCAATATGCCGTGGGGTAGCTCCGTTGATTACTCCGATATACCATGTATCGTCATGCCGGCGTGCAAGAGCGATATATTCGCCCACTTCTCCCTCCAAAGGGACTGTCTCATCCCAGGTTGTAGGAATACTTTTGATAAATTCAAAACTCCGGAGATTCTTGTCATATTTAGTAGGACTGTCCGAAATCATTTGCAACGGGCTTTCGTAGACTACATACATGGCTAACTGGTGGCTACGTGTGCCCTGACTCATCGGTTCATGTTGATTTTCATAGAATGTTTCCGGATGTGCGTTAAGCATAGCTCCGGGAGTATAGTCCATTGGGCCTACCCACATACGCAGATAAGGGATGATTACATCATGTGTAACCGTGGCTCTTTTGCTCCATTTGTTATACTCCAGTCCTATTACTCCTTCGCGTGTCATCAGATTCGGGTATTTGCGTCTCATGCCCTCGTTGGGGTAAGAACCGTGAAAGTCTACTAATAATTTGTATTGAGTGGCTTTAATAGCTACTTGTTCGTAGAAGTTAACCATTTTGGCATCATTACGGTCCATAAAGTCTATTTTGACTCCCTTCACTCCCCATTTGCTGAATTGTGCAAAAGCCTCATCCATTTGTCGCATGATGTTTACCCATTTCGACCATAACTGGATACCTACTCCTTTTTTTGTTGCATATTCACAGATACGCGGAATGTCAACATCGGGATTGAGGGTTAACAGATCGTTACGTGCCGACCAGCCTTCGTCGATCAGGACATATTCGATGTGATGTTTGGCTGCATAGTCTACCAGATAGAGATATGTATCGGTATTAATGCCACTTTTGAAATTTATATGATAGATATTACGGTCATTCCACCAGTCCCATAATACTTTACCGGGTTTAACCCATGTATAGTCGGCGGCTTGTTCTTTCTCCTCGGAGAGTAAATATATAAGCTCGCTTTGTAATATGGAAGAAGCATTGTCGAAGATACCGGTCACCCGCCATGGAAAGACCCGTTTCCCGCAGGTGGGAATAAGATAGTCTTTGCGTGTGGAGGCATAGATTTTATTATCCCCTTCGTATGGCACTTCCTTATCCGGATAATTGGCAAAAATGCCATGGAAGGATTCTAGGGCGGGTTGTAAGTACATTCCCGGATAATTATAGAGATTGGCTTCTGCTAATAATACTTTGTATTTGTCTACTTCGACCATTACAGGCGCTACAGAGAAACTGTCTTTGGGTAATGCATTGATCGGCTTTACCGTATAATCCTGCTCAAACCAGTTTTGTAGCTGGTCGGTTAAAAGAGTGTACGAGGTATGATCCTGTCCGAAGCGGAAAGATACCGACTCTTTCTTCACAGGCTGTTTATTGTTTACAGTACTTACGAAACGATAGGCCACTCCGTCATTATAGACTCTGAATTCGATCTTATAGTCTTTGTAAATAAGCTCAACCTGGTTATAATTATCCACTGCCTCTTTATATTTACGCGGCACAATAAATTCCACTTTTTCCGAAACGCTTTTACGAGTTATCTTTCTACATTTGTCTGTTCCCCAAGTGTCGTTTCCGACTGTAAGTGAGAGCGGGCAAGTATCAAGAATCTTTGTTCCATTCCGGGATAAGCTGTAACTGACCTGATTGTCAGTCTCGATAGTTATCACATTTTTCTTGTCCGGCGAACTGGCCTCAATTATTTTGGCAACTGTTATTGAAGGAAAACAGAAGGCTGCTGTTAGTAGGAAAAGAATATGGTTCATTTTCATAATTAGTTTCCTCCGGATAAAACGATGAATGATAATCCTGTGATGAACAGAATAAACATGATTCCTAAAAGTCTGTCGGTTGATTTGGAACTACCGGTGAACTCTTTCCAGATAAATACACCCCATAAGGCGGCAATCATAGGTGCTCCCTGACCGAGAGCGTAGGAGATGGCAGCTCCCGCTTTTCCTGCGGCTATATAGCTTAAAGCAGTTCCCAATCCCCATATACATCCTCCGAGGATACCTACCAGATGTGTGCTTGCTTTTCCTGCAAAATATTCTTTATAGCTTACAGGAGTTCCTACAAACGGGCGTTTCATAACAACTGTATTGAATAGGAAGTTGCTCAGGAAGATACCGATTGAGAATATAAAGAAAGCGGTGTATGGAGTAGCCATGCCCGGAGTCGGAGAGTCAAAATTGTTAAGGTCCATGGCAGCAGCCACAAAACGGTAGAAGAAAGACATAAGTATGCCGGCAATAGCCGCAAGAATAATCCCTTTCTTGCTATTATTATTTCCCTTTTTTTGTTGTCTGCCTGCCGCTATTCCGTTGCAGATGATAGCGATAACAATCAAGATTACTCCAGTAAACAACCAGAACGGATCTCCTTTAGGAGTGCTGAAATAGTTGATGAACACACCTAGGACCAAGGCAAGTCCTACGCCCAACGGAAAAGCAACTGCCATTCCGGCTATGGAGACCGAAGCTGAAAGTAAGATGTTGGAAGCATTGAAAATAATTCCTCCGATCAAGGCACTGACTATGTATCTGGTATCTACTTGCCGGATATCTTCCAGAAAACCTCTCCCCGAATCTCCGAAACTTCCGAGTGTGAAAACGAGAAGTAAGGCAAATAATAAGATACCGATTGTATAATCCCAGTAATAAAGCTCATAACGCCAGTTCTTGCTGGCCAGTTTCTGGGTGTTACCCCAGGAACCCCAACATATCATGGTTATGAAGCAAAAGATAATGGCTAGTGTATAACTATTGACTATAAACATGACTCTTTCTTTATTGGTTTATATTCTTTTCTTCTTTCCCTGTCACCTGGCGGACAATGGCACCTAATGTTCTCTGAATATTCTCATTTCCTTGAATCATAAGATATTGATGTTGTCCTTTGTCTGACGCATTAAATAGACTGTGTCCTGCACTGTCTATTGTAATCGTTCCTTTTGTTGACAGTTCAAAATAATCCTTCTCCGGCTCTATGGCCTGTATGACAGAAGTCAAATCCCAAGTTTGCCTGTCGTATGGCATTTTGTCATATATCTGGTAAGATACACAAAGAGGATGTTTGTAAGCGTTCGGGAAATCATTCAAGATACTCTGATGCGGATACAACAATTTGTTGCCTAGTTCCCAGCCGCTTGCAATGACCGGAGTGGGCCATTCGCTGAATACGGTTTGTGCGGCATTTATATCCTGTACTAGATTCCATTCGGGGAAATCGAACTCGTTCCCATAGAGTCCTCCCATTACGGACAACAGCTTCACTTTTTGGGCAACGAGTGATTTGCCGTCCAAAGGACTGTATTCGTCGGCTTCTGAGCGTAGCAGGCGTGAAAGGTTCGTTTCCGGTCCTACGGCAATAAATACCACGGAATTATCTGGTTGTGAAGCCAGTAATTTCCGTAATAACTTATATCCTTCCGGCAGATTGTCTTTTATGCTTCTTTGAGGATACAGTATCTTATTGCCTTCAATAATGGTATCCAAAGTCTGGCGGAGATAACCTCCGTCTTCGGTAGTAGCTCCGTTGTATGCATATCCCAATGGAATGTCTCCCCTCTCGTTGAGGCGGCAATATCCGTCAATATATTCAATTGAATAAGGGTTGGACTTGCTGATTGTGATACCTAGCAGATCTATTGTTCCGGCTTTCTCATAGTTGAATAGCATTTGCATAGCCAGCACGTCGTCAATGTCATTGCCGACATCCGTGTCGAATATCACGGGAACAGGAATCTTCGTTTCTGTAGGCTTGTTACAGGCGCTCAAGAAGCAGAACGAAAGGAGTGCAACAGATGTGATATATTTATATATTTTCATGTTACTGATTATTTATCGGGTTGTTTGAATTGATATTTTAAAGACTTGTCACTTTGAATGTCGAAAAATAAATCTGGATTCAGACGGGTATCGGCAACTGATTCACCAATACCGATATAGCCCATTGGATGATAACCGCCTTCGAAATAATTCTCATTGGCAAATCGGAGCGAAGGTTGCATACCGGCCGGATCGAGCACCGTTAAAGCCAGGATATATTTTCCCTTGGCAATGGGGGCGTCAATAGAAATATTCTTTCGGATGTGATAAGTTGGCGGAGCTATTTGGTATTTATGTTCATCTACAGACCAATTATCTCCCGGCATCCATTCGGAGATGTTTACTTCCTCCAATATTTTTCCCCACACTTTTTGATGACTTTCAGGGTCTAGTAAAGCTACTTCTACCGGCCAGTTATAATAGAATGGAGACGATCCGCTGTTGACAACTTTGAAAGAAATAGGGAATTGTGCTCCCACCTTAATTTCTTTCGGGTAAGAGAATTCATTGATAATGAACCGGTACCCCATGGCTTTTTGCAGTATCTCTGCATTTTTCCGGAACTCCGGTTCGTTGAAGTCTGCCCAGGTGATTCCGCCTAGATGATTGCAGTGCAGGTTCCGGATCTGTTCCATGACATATTCCCGGGTATCCTTATCTGCCACCACTTCTTCAAAAGATTTGAACCGGGCTAAATCTCCCCAGTTCCAAGTAATTTCTCCACCTATCGGCTGGGTTTTCCAACGATCACCCAGCTTCTTCATTTCCTCATAACCTCTTACAATCTCTTGGGGTTGTGACCATGAATCCCAATAAATTCCGAATTCATAATCTTTAAATTCATAGGCGTAGCGAACCATTACTTTCTTGTTTTTGAATGCTTTGGCAAAGGCATCTCCCAGGATCTTTTCCATGCCCGGAATCCATGTCCGGTTAGCTACGTGTTCCGGTTCGTCGTGCGGAGCCCAGTAAGTTGAGAGATCCGGATCATGGTGTTCTCCCCATTCGCCGATGATCCCCATTTCTACATACGCTACCCGTGGATCGTTATCCCATGCCTGTCCGAGTTTCTCTACCAGTTTTTTTACGCGCTCAGGAAAAGAAGGATCAAAGTACCCCCCGCTAATAGGGGTATTTTTGTCTTTTTCTTCTACATAGGCGCCCACGGAGTTCGGTTTCTGTTTATAAGGACCTTTTTCCGGATCTATTCCTTTAGGCCAGTGCCAACCGGTCAAGTCGTCCGGATTAGTGGGGTCTTTAGGTTTTCCGCCATGCCAGGGCTCCAGCCATACAAGAAAAACCCGGGGAATTACCTTGACATTTATGTCTTCCACGCCTTTCCATCGATGATTGCTGTAAGCGATAATCTTGTCTACCCCGTCATTGGCGTCATCCTCGATCATATTCCACTGCATATATTCTTTTGTCAGTGAACCGTAAGGGTAGGGATATTCTTCCCTGACCCGGTCGATACCGGGAGCGAAGAATTCCCTGAAGCCTTTCATCGGATTCCTGAATGCATTCGGATACTCCTGGTAAGAAACCGTGACGGTTTGTTCACTACAAGCAGATAACGTTCCGAATGCCATTAGGAGTAATATGTTTCTGATGCTTGATTTCATTAAGCTTATTGGTTATTGGATTTTATATTTCAGGGTTTTATCCTGCCTCATGTCATTAAAACTGCTGACCGGTATCTCAAAATAGATAGGCTCGGTATTGACGCCGATATGTCCCATTGGGTGACGTCCTCCTTCAAAGTAGTTCTGAACGGCGAATCTCAGTGAAGGAAGCATACCGGCCGGATCTAGCACAGCAATAGAGATGATGTAATCTCCCGTATCCAGTTTCTTGTCTAAAGTCAGTTCTTCTTCAACATGGTTCGGAGTAGCCGGTTGGGTATAAACTTTGGTTGAGTTGTTCCAGTTATCTCCCGGCATCCATTGGGATATCTTGGGAGTCTTCAGTGTTTTGCTCCATACAACTTCCTTGGTTTGGGAATTTAGCAGGGATATTTCTACCGGCCAGTCATAATAGAAGGGTGACGAGCCTGTGTTGGTTACGTCAAATGATATTTTGAACGGCTCATCCGGCTTGATACTTGTTGGGTAACTGAAATTGGATAAAACAAAACGGTACCCCATTGTCTTTTGCAATAATTCAGCGTTTGGCTCAAAAGACGGGTCGTTAAAGTTAGCCCAGGTGATGCCTCCCAAGTGGTTGCAATGCAAATCACGTATTTGCTGGATGACCAGGTCTCTTGTCTTTTCATCTGCCACCACTTCTTCAAAAGATTTGAATTTATAGAGGCTTCCCCAGTTCCAGGTTATTTCTCCACCTATCGGTTGAGTTTTCCAGCGGTCGCCGAGCTTTTTCATTTCCTCGTAGCCACGCACCTTTTCTTCATCAATAGCCCATGAATCCCAATAGATTCCGAATTCATAATCTTTAAACTCGTACGCATAGCGAACCATTACTTTCTTGTTTTT
The DNA here is from genome assembly GCF_001915455.1 of Bacteroides sp. 43_46. NCBI lineage: Bacteria > Pseudomonadati > Bacteroidota > Bacteroidia > Bacteroidales > Bacteroidaceae > Bacteroides > Bacteroides sp. 43_46. The sequence continues at coordinate 61,678 of NZ_MNQN01000100.1, forward strand.
GAAGGCAGCGGTAAATGCATCTCCCAACACCTTTTCAATGCCCGGCAACCAGGTACGGTTCTCTACATGATTGGGTTGGTCGTGAGGAGCCCATACTGTGGTGATGTCTGGGTCATGATGTTCCCCGAATTCACCGATAATCCCCATTTCCACATACGCTACCCGCGGATCGTTGTCCCATGCTTGTCCAGCCTTCTCTACCAGTTTTTTCACTCTTTCCTGAAAAGTAGGGTGGCAATAGCCTCCAATAATAGGAGCGTTAAGATCGTCTTCATCGTATGTCTCTCCCGGAATGTCGCTTGGCCAATGCCAACCGTTCAGGTCGTCCGGGTTGTCTGTATGAGTGTTCTTGGCATATCCTCCGTGCCAGGGTTCCATCCATACGATATAGATACGTGGGATAACCTTGACATTGATATCTTCTACTCCCTGCCACCTGTGGTTACTGTAAGCTATAATCTTGTCGACACCGTCGCTTTCATTGTTTTCCAGCATATTCCATTGCATATATTCTTTAATGATGGAGCCGTAAGGATACGGATATTCGTCTCTTACCTTGTCATAGCCCGGGCCGAAGAATTCACGTAAACCTTTCATCGGATTTCGTATCGCATAAAGATATTCTGCCGGATTGACCGTAACTCTTCCGTCTTTGACTTCTATAGTTCCTCCCCCTTCGATAGGAGGGAGTATGCCATGGTCTTCTTCTTTACATGAATAAAAGAAGATACTCATCAATAGTCCTGTGATAAAAATAAATTTTTTCATGTGCTAAATGATTTATGTTAATATCCTTCGTTGTTTTCTGTGATAGCGTCATTGGCATCGACGGCTGCCTGTGGAATTGGGTATAGAACATGATAAGGCTGGATGGTGACTCCGGCATGGTCTTTCATATATTCGCCCAGTTTGCCGAAGCGGATTAAATCCCAGCGGCGCAGGTGTTCACAACATAATTCATGTAATCTTTCTTCCAGTACGACTTCGGCAAATTGTTCTTTATTTAGATTATCGGCTGCTGTTATGGAAGTCAGTCCTGCCCTGCCTCGTACTTCATTTAAGGCATCATACTTATCATTACTTGTGTCATCAATGCTGTTCAGCGCTTCCGCTTTCATCAAAAGCACGTCTGCATAACGAATCATTGTAAAATTCAGATTATCATCTTCAATCACATTACCTGTTTCTGCGTCCCAGAATTTGCCGGAAGAAGGAGGTGTCTGGGTGACGCCTGCATATTCTGTGATGAAGAATGCTTTTTTACGTTTATCGTTGTTATCATAAGAATCGTATAAATATTGTGTCGGACCAAATCCGCCCCAGCCGCCAAAGTTGGTCGGTCCGCCTACATTACGAGGTCCCCAATAAGAATGCTGGATACTTCCCTCCAGTCCCCATGAACCGGAATGCTTGAATTGAATTTCAAATATATTCTCATATTCCTGATTCTTGTTTTTAGGATCGAATATATCCTTTAGATTATCGTACAATTTGAATTTGCCTTCGAGCATCCGGCAGTATTTTAATGCTTCTTCCGGTTTTCCCCACTGAAGGTAAATGCGTGCCAGCAAAGCTTGGGCAGCGTATGAAGTGGCTCTTCCTTTATCTTGGGCATTCGGCCAGGAGGTAGGGAGGCCGAGAGCTGCTTCCATATCCTGCGTAATCAGTGTGTAAACTTCGTCAACCGTAGCGCGCGGTCTCATGATTTCACTTCTGTCAATGGATGATTTTGTCCATAAGGGAACTCCACCGTACATTCTTACTAAGTCGAAATAGTAGATCGCTCTTAAAAAACGAGCTTGCATAATCATGGAACTATGAAGATCCGCACTGACTGCATCCGAAGGCATATCAATAACTGCATTGCAACGTTTGATACCTTCGTAACAGAGCCGATAGTGATTGTCCAGGAATTCGTGTGAAGCGGAAAAAGTATAGTAATGCAATTGGGAATAAGCCGCCCAACCCATATCAAACGGAATTACTTCATCTGTTCCGAATTCAGTAAGGGTAATGGTATATTTCCCGACAAAGACTTCCTGGAGCGTGCCATAAGCGGCATAAAGAGTTTGCTGCCAGTCTTCCGGTTTTTCATAAGCATTTTCCGGTGTTAGTACACTTTGGGGTGTCAAGTCAAGAAAGTTGTCGCAACTACATAATGTCAGGCAACTGAAAGCTAATATTGATAAATATTTTTTCATAATGTTTCTGTTTTTAGAAGTTAAGAGAAATACCACCGATAAAGCTACGGGCGTTCGGATAAGGATTGGTATTGTCGCTGGACTCTACATCAAATCCCGTAAATTCCGTAGCTGTGAATAGGTTTTGTACAGAGAAATAAACTCTGATATTTGAGGCTTTGATATTTCTGATGACGTTTTTCGGCAAGCTATAACCAATTTCCAGATTACGGAGGCGGAGATAGTCACCTTTTTGGAGATTGGCGTCGGTACCATCTCCGTTGGCATAAGCACTACCAACTCTCGGAGCCGGATATTTGTTGTTCGGTCTGTCTTGTCTCCAATAATATTTGTAATAGTTTTCACTCATGTTTCCCCATACATTGAAAGAATTGAGGTAACGGTTCAGTGAATTGTTGATTTTATGTCCTCCTGCAAAAGTAAAGAACGCGGTAAGGTCAATACCTTTATATGAGAATGTATTCGTAAAGCTACCATAATATTTGGGAGTGGAAACTCCGCAGAAATCACGGTCTTCTCCGTTGATGACATAGTCTTTCTTGGCATCCAGAATCTTGCGGTCACCGGGTTGGGCATTGTACTTGGCAGCTTCGGCAGCTTCATTGGTTTGCCAGATACCTTCGGATTTCAATAAGTAGAACTGTCCGATAGGACGTCCCACAAACAATGTTTTATTGACATCTTGTTTGCCGTCATAAAGTTCTTTGATCTTATTGTTATTATAAGAAATCATGAAGGCAGTTGTCCATAAGAAGTCTTTGGTACTGATGTTGACCGTGTTCAGCGTAAATTCAATACCTTTGTTATCAATTTTGCCGATATTGGTAAGTGAAGTTCCGAAGCCGGATTCCAACGGAAGGGGTACTTCCCATAGCAGGTCAGTCGTACGCTTATAGTAGGCCTCGATCGTACCGGCTATCCGATTGTTGAATAACCCGAAGTCAATACCCAAGTCTAGTTGGTTGGCTTTTTCCCAAGTCAGTTCCGGGTTCGAAATAGAGGTTTGTACGGAGCCGGTTACCAGGTTATTACCTAAAATGTAATTAGCGGAAGCTCCTCCGAGGGCGATTGTCGGGGCATAAGCAAAATCTCCGATATTCTGGTTACCCAGTTTGCCGGCGCTGATTCTTAACTTCAGGTTGCTGATGACCGGAGCGTTTTCTTTGATGAAACTTTCTTCAGAAGCACGCCATGCAAGAGCCAGTGACGGAAAGAATCCCCATCGGTGTCCCGGAGCAAAACGGGAAGAACCGTCGCCGCGCATCGTCAATGTTGCCAAATAGCGGTTGCTGAAATTATAATTGAATCGTCCGTAGAAAGACACCAGAGAAGATGGGACTGCATACGAAGAGTTCGGTCCATGTTCTTCCGCTCCTTGCAAATTGTAATACTTGAGAATAGATGATAACTTTTTGGAGTCGGCGGTTACTTCTTCATAATCTGTTCTGGAAGCGGAGAAACCTGCCATTGCAGAAAGTTGATGTTCTTTATTGATGTCAAATGAATAAGTGGCAGTGTTCTCTGTTTGCCAATATCTTTTCTTGTTCGACATCACATTAGCATGGCCACCAGCCGTATAATGCTGTCCCATACGGCCGTCTTCGTAAGTATTTACTTTATAAAAGACAAGTTCTCCGCCGTTATCGGAACGTAATTTCAAGTTCTTTATCGGTTCTATCTCGATGTAGGCGGAACCTACGAATCTGGACTTGAGTGTAGCTTTGTCAAGCAGGTCAACAATAGCCACCGGATTTGCTCTCGTGTTGAGGAAACCATCGAAGTATTCTCCGTCTTCGGTATAGATAGGAGCTGTCGGTTGTGAACTAATGGCACTGAACATAGTTCCGTATCCCGAGTCGGCTTCTTCATTGATATTCATGAGCTTTGACTCAATGACATTGAAACGTACACCGTATCTCAGCCACTTGTTTAGTTTGGCATCCATATTATATCGGACGGTCAGCTTATTGAAAGACGAGTTTTTGATCGTACCTTTCTGATCATACCAGTCTACTCCTAAAAAGTGTTGTATATCGTTCTTCCCTCCGGAAATCGAGAAGTTATAGTTTTGGTATTGCCCGTTTTGGGTCACTGCGTCCTGCCAGTCGGTCGATTCACCACGGCTTAGCAAGCGTAGTTCTTCTGATGTCCATTTGTAGTTAGGCTGGGCAATGGATACTAATTCATAGTATTGCTGTGCGTTCATCAAATCTTGCTTGTTCAACATTCGTTGCGTACCGAAAGAGGCATTCAGGGAGATTTTGGCTTTTCCGCTTGTACCCTTCTTGGTAGTCACGAGTACTACGCCATTAGAACCTCTCGAGCCATAGATAGATGCGGAAGAAGCGTCTTTTAATATTTCGATAGATTCAATATCACCGGAAGATAAATCCTGCAAACCTCCTTGTACGGGAATACCGTCGACGATGTATAACGGCTCGCTGCCGGCTCGGAGCGAACCTACTCCACGAATAACGACAGAAGCATCTCCACCCGGTTTTACGGAGCCGGTAGTGACTTGCACGCCGGCGGCAAGTCCTTGCAGGGCAGTTGTCACTGTTCCTACTTTGGAGTTAGTAAGATTTTCTGATTTGATAGAGGCAACGGCACCCGTTAAATCGCTCTTTTTGGCAATACCATACCCGATTGCCACTACTTCGTCCAGATTAATGGCGTCTGCTGCCATTTGTATATTAATGACATTTTGCTTTCCTACGGTAACAGATTGTTTTACCATACCCACGAAAGTAAACTCCAGAACATTTCCTCTTTGGGCCCTGATGCTGTAGTTGCCGTTTGCATCACTTACTGTTCCTGTTTGAGTACCTTTTATGGTTATAGATACACCTGGCAATGTTTCATTACTCGTGTCGGTAACGGTTCCTCTAATGTTGATTGTCTGTGCATGTAATACACTGGCAAAAAAGATGGCTATAAATAATATAATGTGTTTTTTCATGACGCTTATTTTATAGGATTGTTAGTTAATAGGCCCGGATAGGAAGAACACCAATTTTCCAACCGCTTTTTGAGCAGATTTCAGAAACGATATTAGTCTCTTCGTAGAAGTTCACATAATAGGCAGACCAGCCGGCTTCCCCGTCGCCTTCACTTGAAGTCCAGTAATTGTTTGCCGGAATATTGACTCCTTTCTCAGCTAATAAACTTTTAACTTTGAATACTTCGATCAGTTCTTCTCTGGAAGGGAGGAACCAGTCGGCATATACGGCATTTCCTTCAGTGACACTGTTGTCCAGACAAAGTTGGGCGGCAATTTTGACTCCTTGCCACTCGGGCCAGTTGTTCGCACTTTGCAATGCATTAAACTTTTTGACTATATTTTGAGTGTTTGTATAGCCGCTTCCCATGTTTTGACTCGTTCCGGCCGCGTCCGACGGATTTACCTCCGGACCGAATTGTTCTGTTCCCGTACCGATGTTACTCATGTTTACGATATATCCGTGTGCCTTTGCAGCGTCCACCCAGAATACAACACCTCCTCCGAGTTTGTCGCCAACATTCGTTTCGATAGTGATTGTTCCAAGATTACTTTTCCGTTCTCCCCTGATAATCATAATAGAGTTTACCCCGTATAATCCTTCCGGAAGTGTAAATTCTACTCCTTCTTCATTAAGAGTTAATGGCAGATTGTATTCGACGCCTGTCGGGTAGAAAGAAGCATATAATACGGCGACGTCCCCTGCTTCAAATCCTTTTCCCTGAATCTCGACTTTGCTCTTGGGCTGTACATTACCTGAAGGGAGAACGATATCAATGATCGGAACAACGAAAGGCACTTTGAAAGTTCCGTTTAAAACGGTCTGTTTCCCTGCTCTTTCAATTGTTACGGTATACTCGCCGCCTGCTTCTACCGGGACGATAAACTTCAGGTAACTGTCTGTAATCTCCGTGACTTCTACCTTTTCTTTCTGGTTGTCAGCGTTACTTAAATAGACTATATCTTCTTTTGCAAAACCGAGTCCGTTGATTTGCGCAACCTGACCGGGGATGATGTCATTTTCCGAAGGAAATTTTATTTCCTTTAGAATGGGGGCTATGGGAGTAGCGGTGTGTTCGTCCTCGCTATTACAACTATAAAAGCTGCATACTATCAAGCCCGATAAAATAGGGATGAGTAGTCGTTTCAAATAGGTTTTCATGGTTCATTAAATTTAAAAGTTGAACGATAAGGCTAATTCTTTTTCAAGCATGAAGTGCTTCACTTCATCGAGAGTGGGAATAGACGGTTGTGCACCCGAGCGTGTGACTGCAATGGCTGCCGCAGTGTTGGCAAAGTTGAGTGCTTCCCGGTCTATTTCTTTTTTTGCACAAACGACCGCCAATGCGCCGCAAAAAGTGTCACCTGCGGCGATTGTGTCGATCGCATTTACTTTACAACCGGGAAGTTGGATGGTTTCTTTAGCATTTTTCATGTATGCACCTTGGCTTCCCAGTGTGATTACCACATTGCTTGTACCCGCTTTCAGCAATGTTTCGGCTATTTCCTCAAGATTATTATCTGTATAATCTATCCCTGAGATGAATGAAGCTTCCAGCTCATTGACGACTAGTATATCAATGGCTTTCATCAGCTCCTCATCGATCAGACAGGCGGGTGCGGGATTGAACAATACCTTTTTACCTTTTTTCTTTGCTGATAGAGCTATTTTTTTTATTGTTTCGTAAGGAATCTCAGCCTGCATGACGATGATGTCGGCTTCGTCAATTACTTTTGAGAAATGGGTGATTGAACCGGGTAATAAAGAATAGTTAGCTCCGGGAGCTACTGCAATGCAGTTCTCACCACTGTCAGCCACAAAAATAAGTGCGGTTCCTGTGGGATGATTGACATCATCAATAATGTAATCGGTGGTGATACCTTCTTTCTTAAAGTGATTTTTTAAAATATCCGCATACATATCATTCCCCAAAGAGGTGACAAACGTCACAAAGCCGCCAAGCCTGGCTGCCGCCACAGCCTGGTTGGCTCCTTTGCCTCCGAGGGACTGCATGAAATTTGCATCTCCGACTGTTTCGCCGGGTGCCGGGAGATGGCTGACTTGTGCAACCATGTCGATGTTTGAACTTCCAATAACTACTACTTTCATTTGAATCAGATTTATGTGATAGACCTAGGCTTTTTCTTTATTCTATAAGTTGACTTCCCTTTTGTATGGAATAGCACTCTGGGCACCGATGCGTGTGACGGCAATGGCGGCCGCTGCATTTGCGAATTTTACGGATTCGGCCAACGAATGTCCTTGGGATAGATACACACTGAATGCTCCGCAGAAGACATCTCCTGCTCCGGTTGTGTCGATCGTCTCTACTTCTTTTGCAGGAATCATGGTATATTCGTCCTTTTCTTTCACGTAGGCTCCGTCTTTTCCCAAAGTAATGACAACATTTTCTATACCTTTCTCTCCGATAGCTTTAGCTGCCCGGTGCGCACTCTCAACATCCATTACTTTTATTCCTGATAGCATTTCTGCTTCTATACGATTAGGCAATATAGTATGTACATTATTTAAAAAGGAGTTGCTCAACGTAGAGGCAGGCGCTGGATTGAGTATTACTTTCTTACCGTATCGGTTGGCAATAGTAGCCGCGTACTCTACTGTATCTATCGGAACTTCAAGCTGCATGAGTATAATATCGGCTTCCTTGATTTTTTCTTCCGCTTTATTGATATCTTCTGTTGAAAGCGAACGGCTGGCACCCGGTGCTACAATAATACTGTTTTCACCAAACGAATCGACAGAAATAAGAGCTACTCCTGACGGGCTTTTCTGATCGGTGAATATAAATTCAGTATTGATTTTCTCAGATCTGTATATTTCTAAAGCTTGCAGCCCGAATAGATCGTAACCAATTTTGGAGATAAAGGTGACTTCCGCTCCCAACCGGGCCGCTGCGATTGCCTGATTGGCTCCTTTTCCTCCGGGGTTCATATAGAAAGTTCCACCTAGAATGGTTTCTCCGGGGACAGGTAGTCTGTTGGCTTTCACAACCATATCGGTATTACAGCTTCCGATAACTACGATTTTGGGTCGATTGCTAGATATAGTTTCCATAATATTAATAATTAAGATGATGCAAATAAAAGGAATAATAACGCGTCGTTTTTTACATTAATATTCCATTTATATAATTTCAAATTATATATTTGGGATGAAATATCCTGTTTAAAAATAATTTATGGATTGTATTGTTGTGCGGAATTATATAATTACAAACGGATAAAGTGAAAATAAGGAGAGCGTTTTAGTGTTGTGAGTTTAGATGATCTGCTTTTTCTTTTTAGATTTCTTTAGCATTTGTGTGCCGTTTAAGAACATCAGACAGTTTTTCTTTTCGTATTTTTGATTCTATCCATGCGGTAAAATCGAAAATGCGTAATAGCTGATTTTCGTATTTATCATTGTATAATTCATGAATTTCGGGATATAACTTTTCCCAGAAATCTTCCCGGTCTTTTCTTAGAATAGGCAGATTACTTTTATTTAAGAACCATAAAACCGTATGCTCTGTTTTGAAAGTCTGCTCTTTGGGAGAAGACAGGCTGCGGGTAATAGAACGGGATTCGTGTCGTATCAATTCAAATTCTTGTGTCTCATAGTAAGCTATAAGACGAACCAGACGAATGGTTCTCATTAATGGCAGGTATTTGATATTATGATCTATAATGGCATTACTGATATATTTTTTTGCGGCCTTGTAATTTTGGTTCCCGATGTGTATGAGGGTCGTGTAAAGTAATAGCTCGCTTTTACGAATCGGACTTAACCATGCTTCTTTATCATAAAGTGTTTCCTGATAACGGTTCATGAGTTCTGTACATTCAGCAAAGTTCCCTTTGTCGAGGTAAGGAAATAGCTCATATTGGAAAAGCAGGCAAGTTGCATTTACCTTAAATTCCAATGAAGAATCCTCTGCGATTAACTTTCTTAATTTCTCCAGGAAATAGGGTATCTCATTATAATTTCCAACCGACCGCAGACTACCGAGTACTCCTTCAAGTACAGATAAATAGTAAATGGGGGGATTCGACCAGAATTGCTGATTCTGTTCAAATAATGAGTTAAGCTCTTTGTATGAATTTAGGGCAGCTCGGTAATCTCCCGCCCCCATTAGATAGTTTGCTTGAAAGAGTTTATGGTTTCGTGTCAATTCAAAGTTTCCTTCCGCGTCTGAAGAAGCGGCTATATATAGCTCGTTGACCATAAGGTCGTTCATATCTTGTTTTTGCTTCGCAGTTCGTATGGAGCCGATATGAGAGAGGCGGTATTTTAGTAAATTGTGCAGAGAAGATTGCTCCGTTATTTTTCGGATTTTCTTTAAAGATTCATTTTGGATAAAATGTTTATGAAAAAGTTCTTGTTCTGTCATGTTGGGGAAATTCAGCCGTAGCAGATATTCCAGTTCCTGTTTTTGGGCAATTGTCAGTATCTCATTGTTTTCGTAGAATTGAGCTTGCTCAATTGTGTTGGATAGAATCTCGAAACATTCTTCGAACAGAGAGCGCTCATACAACATACGGGCTTTGCATAGATCATTCAGCAGATCATAATAGATGTCTTTCTTCTTCCTTAATGTGAGCAGCGTGTCTACCAGTTTCTCATATAAATATTGAATGGATACTTCGAAGGAGCCTCTCGGCCTGCGCTTATAAAATTCTTCTTTCACTGTATTTCCGTTGGGTTGTTTACTCTTCGTGATAATGTCGTAAATCACAAGATAGTCCTTCTCCTCCTTGTCTTTAACGACCTGCAAGGAGAAGTGTTTCTTTTCTGATTTTGATAAAGAGTATATTAGGGAGATAACGGAATCGACTCTTTTCATGAAAGTCCTTTCAATTAGTATTAGATTGCAATATTCGGGAATTTCTGTGAAAAAAGCAAGTTATTCAAGAAATTAACACATCCGGTTTAAACGAGCTCAGACCGGATGTGTCTCTAAATATTAATGAGTTCTTTGCAACATTAACTATACTCTATCATTCAAAGAACTTTAGTTCTTCGAATGATAAACTTCGGTTCTTCGAATAAAATTATGCATTCAAAGTTATTAATATTTTTAGGTAAAGGTGTTATTTTGTACATTTAATGAGAAAATATTATTTTCTTTCCATGTTTTTACGGGAAAAACTATACCTTCGAAGCACATTTATTTAATATTAAAGAAGAAATGTTGGATTTAAAACAGCTCACAGGCGATGTATGCCGTATCGCAACCGAAGCCGGGCATTTTTTGAAAGAAGAGCGGAAGAATTTCCGTCGTGAGAGTGTGGTGGAGAAACATGCACACGATTATGTGTCTTATGTAGATAAAGAATCGGAGGTACGGATAGTTAAGGCTCTTTCCGCTTTGTTACCCGAAGCTGGCTTTATAACGGAGGAAGGCTCTGCCACTTATCAGGATGAACCTTATTGCTGGGTTATTGATCCGCTGGACGGAACAACGAATTATATTCACGATGAGGCTCCTTACTGTGTATGTATTGCTTTGCGTAGTCGCACCGAACTGCTCTTGGGTGTTGTCTATGAAGTTTGCCGGGACGAATGTTTCTGTGCATGGAGAGGGGGAAGGGCCTTTATGAACGGGGAAGAAATACACGTTTCAGGTGTTCGGGATATAAAAGATGCATTTGTCTTTGCTGAGTTGCCATATAATGCCCAACAATACAAACAGACAGCTCTCCACTTGATAGATAAACTTTACGGAGTAGTGGGCGGCATTCGTATGAATGGCTCTGCCGCTGCCGCGATTTGTTATGTTGCTATGGGGCGTTTTGATGCGTGGGCGGAAGCTTTTCTCGGAAAATGGGATTATTCGGCAGCGGCTTTGATTGTGCAGGAAGCCGGTGGGCGGGTTACCGATTTTTGCGGTAACGGACACTTCATGGACGGCCATCATATTATAGCGACTAACGGATATTTGCATTCTGTATATCAACAGCTTATTGCAGAAGTCCCTCCATTGGATATGTGACGATATTGTAGCCTTCAATTCTCTATGATTATGAAACACACATTTCTTGTTAAAGAATGGTTTGGGGCATTTCTTTCCCTCTTATTCCCTCGTTGTTGCGTTGTCTGCGGCAGGCCATTGGCAAAAGGGGAAGAATGTATTTGTGCTGTGTGCAATATGGATTTACCACGTACCGATTATCATCTTCGAAGAGATAATCCGGTTGAGTTACTATTCTGGGGAAAGTTTCCTTTGGAACGGGCTACGTCTTTTTTCTACTATCGGAAAGGGAGTGATTTTCGACGGATACTACATTTGCTTAAATATGGAGGGCAGAAAGAGATAGGAGCCATCATGGGGCGATACATGGCTGCGGAATTGATAGAGTCCGGTTTCTTTCAGGGAATCGATGTGATAATTCCGATTCCGCTGCATGAGACGAAACAACGCATCCGTGGCTATAATCAGAGTGAATGGATAGCGCGGGGAATTGCTGCCGTGACTGGAATCCCCGTCGATACGGAAGCTGTTGTACGTCGGAAATATACGGAAACGCAAACGCGTAAATCTATTTTTGAACGTTGGGAGAATGTGGAGGGAATCTTCGAATTGCATCATGCTGAATCCTTGATTGGAAAACACGTGCTAATAGTGGATGATGTGTTGACAACGGGAGCAACTACCGTAGCATGTGCTTCCCGGATCATGGAAGTAGAGGGTATACGGATAAGTGTGCTGACATTAGCGGTAGCAGATTAAATGTATTCTCTTTAGTAGTACCGGATAATCGAAAAAATAGGGGGATATTCCTTTGGTGGAGTTTGAGGGTGTTAATCCTGAAGATTGTATCTGCATATTTGGAAGAAATGAAAAATGTTATCTTATATTACTTCGTAAACGGATACGCTTTTCGATGCTCTTCTATTCTATAATGCAGTTTTCTCTATTTTTACAACCAGCTATTCCGCTATTAATAAACTTGATTTCTGTTTATAATAAACTTTTGGATAGTTTATTATAAACGGTATCCGAATTTATTAAAAACTATTTTTCCCGTTTTTCGAAAATGGATTAAATATTTTAAGTAAAAATATAAACAAAATAGGACAATAATCGTTAGACTATTGCCCTATATCATATCTATCCTGATACTAAAATATATCAGTCGGAATGTTGTTTATGTATCTATTTTTCTTATATTTATCATGCTGTTTATCACTTTTATTTCTTCAAAGATACAAAATAAAAAGTCGTTTGTCAAGTATTTCAGAAGAAAAGCAGACTATTCATGCACGGCTGAGATAATAAGGGGCTATCAGTAAGCTTCACTTGTCGTTTAGTTAGGTTTCAACAAACTTACTCTATTTTCATGTGGTATCCAATTTTGTTCAGTTAATGAAACAAAATACAGGGTATTGGCTTATCTAAAGGGCTTGATTCTTCGCATAAAAATACTAATTCATGCATGAAATAAGAAAATCTTATTTTTCTTCTATGCTTTTTGCGGGAAAAACTATAACTTCGGAGCGCTTTTGATAACCCGTGGAATTGTTGTTGTGACAGGAATTCCTTATAGATACTCAAGAAAAGATAGAAAAACGCATGAGAAAAATTGTAGTTTTATTTGTTGTGGCATTTTGCCTGCTCTCCACAGGAATGAGAGCTCAACACACATTTGTACATAAACAATCATCGACCTACGAATGGCCGGAAGACTCTCTCGTATTGAAGAAACTGGACCAGTGGCGTGATTTGAAGTTCGGTGTTATTTTTCACTGGGGACTTTATGCCGTGCCTGGTATTGTTGAATCGTGGGCTCTGTGTTCCGAAGACGTGGACTGGATCAGTCGTTACGGTCACAATAACTATCAAGAGTTTAAGGATTGGTATTGGAACGGATTGAGTAAGCAGTTCAATCCGACTGAATTCGAACCTGCCCAATGGGCGGAAGTGACGAAACAAGCCGGTATGAAATACATGATTTTTACGACTAAACATCATGACGGCTTTTGTATGTTCGATAGTCAATACACGGATTTTTCCATATCCCGGTGTGCTTTTAAGGAGCATCCGAAAGCGGATGTTGCCAAGTATGTATTCGAAGCCTTCAGAAAGGAAGGGTTTATGACAGGCGCTTATTTTTCAAAACCGGACTGGCATAATCAGGACTATTGGTGGGATTATTTCGCTACACCTAATCGGAATGTGAATTACAAGATAGAACGTCATCCTGAGAAATGGGAAGCTTTTAAAACATATACACATAACCAGATTGGTGAACTGATGAGCAATTATGGAACGATTGATATCCTATGGTTGGATGGCGGGTGGGTTTCTCCTCGTAACAATCAGGATATCGATATGCCGCAGATTGCTGCTATGGCGCGTGCAAAACAACCCGGCCTTTTGGTGGTAGACCGCACTATTCATGGTAAATATGAGAACTATCAGACACCGGAACAAAAAATTCCTGAGCATCAGCTTCCCTATCCATGGGAAAGTTGTGTGACGTTGACTACGGATTGGGGCTGGGTAAAGAATCCGGTTTATAAAACACCTAACCGGATTATCTCCATTCTGATGGAAGTGGTTGCCAAAGGCGGAAATTTACTTCTTGGAGTAGGACCTACTGCCGAAGGCCTTATCGAACAACCTACTGTAAAACGTTTGCAGGAGATTGGACGCTGGATGCAGAAAAATGGGAAGGCTATTTACCATACCCGGATCACCCCCAATTACCATTGTGGGAATGTTTGGTTCACTGCCGATAAGAATGGCAGAACCCTTTATGCGTTATACGCTTTGCCTGAAGGAGAAACGCTGCCTGCTGTCATTGAGTGGGAGGGGAATGTTCCTGAGCGTGGTACAAGTGTCAGACTGTTGTCCACAGGACAACGTATGAAATGGATAGAAAGAGATGGGAAAGTGGCAGTGACATTACCTGCTAAATTGGCAGGTAGCACCGAGCCTATTGCTCTTCAGTTCGATACTTCTTTGCCGAAACAAAACAAGAAGTGATAATAAAAAAGCCACCCATTTAGGTGGCTTCTTTTTTGCTCTTCCTCTTGGACTTGAACCAAGGACCCTCTGATTAACAGTCAGATGCTCTAACCGACTGAGCTAAGGAAGAATGTTTGCAACTAAGATTTCTAACTTTGCTCTTCCTCTTGGACTTGAACCAAGGACCCTCTGATTAACAGTCAGATGCTCTAACCGACTGAGCTAAGGAAGAATGTTTTTCTCAATTGCGATG